>NZ_JASPBG010000006.1:0-114564 GCF_030228125.1 Corynebacterium sp. UMB10119B | reverse complement strand
GGGTTGATAGGCCGGATCTGGTAGCACTGTGAGGTGTGTAAGGTGACTGGTACTAATTACACCGAGACTAAAACAAAACACATGGTGTGCATTGTTTATGGTCAAGAGTTTTGAGTGTTCTTCCGCGAGAAGAAAAAGAGTGTTTGCGTCCACTGTGCAGTGTCTGGCATGACATGCCTGTGCTGATATGTGAATATTGTCGTTGTTATCAACAGTATTGTTTTGTTGGCACGATTTTGGTCGTGTCGGTGGTTGATGGCGGCGGGGAAACGCCCGGTCCCTTTCCGAACCCGGTTAGCTAAGCCCGCCCGCGCTGATGGTACTGCACCTGGGAGGGTGTGGGAGAGTAGGTTACCGCCGGCCTATAACTTCATTTTCTTGTGTGTGGTGAGTGTGTGTTGTTGTGGCACATACTCACCACACTTTTTTGTTTTGGTGGGGGTGTGCACCACGTGCGTGGGGGTGTGGTGTGGCTCGGGTGTGGGGGTGTGCGCACCAGATTCTTGCTTTGCCCTTAGTGCCAGTGTCGTTGTGTTTTACCAGTAGGTGTGTACGGCTTGCGGGAATGTGGTTTGTGGGATCCCAGGGGTGGTGACACAGGGACGCAGTTCTGTTGGTTGTTTGTGGTACACACCCAGGTTGTACAGGGGTGCGTGGTTTGTCATTGCGTGTATGGGTAGTACGGGTTGCTCGACACCAAATTTCCTTGCGCAGGGGGCGTGAGCTGGGGAAACGCCACCGCACAGTCTCGAAGACCCGGAATGTGGTGCACAGCTGCCTCGGCTACCGTTGGAGACACACTATTGGTACTCCGAGAGGGTTTATGGCCAGGGCACCGATGGGTCGGTCGTGAAGTGGACGGCCTTGCTGGAGAGCGGGTCGGTGAAGGCAACGGAAATGCATTCCAACAGCATTGGTTTGGTGAAGTCGTCCTCCCCAAAAGGATGTGGGACGGGGTAGATAGAGTCGCCGATGATGGGCACCCCGGCGTCCAACATCTGGATTCTCAGTTGGTGCGTGCGTCCACTGATCGGTTCGAGGAGATAGCGCCCGAGCGGTCCTTCCACTCCGTAGCGTTCTTGTAGCACTGTTTCCTCTTCTGACGGCAAACGGGACGCGCCAAGGAACATCGTTTCTGAATTGGGTTCCGCGCCGCGGACAATCTTGGAAGCAACTTCGCCGTGTTCTTTGACGATGTGATGCCGCCAAGGTCCGGCAGGTAGCGAAGGATCATAAGGAGCAACCGCGGAATACAGGCGGCGGACTTCTCGGCGGGCGAACATGTCCTGGTACGCCCCGCGGACTTCACGGCGCTTCGTCAGTAGCAACAATCCACTCGTCATGCGGTCGAGGCGATGCGCCGGTGTGAGCTCCTCGTTGCCGGTCTCGCGGCGAAGGCGGACGGTGAGGGTCTCCGTGATGTGGGCGGCGCGTGGCATCGTCGCCAAGAACGGCGGTTTGTTGACGACGAGGACGTTATCGTCTTCGAACACCACGGTGTGAGTAAACGGTACGGGAGTTTCGGGGGCGGGGCGTCGATAAAAGAAGACGTCTGTGCCTGGCTGCAAGATATCGTTGGGAGAGAGCGGGGTGCCGTCGCGCAGGACGACTTCGCCGACGGCGAAGCGCTGGAGGACGGCTGCGGCGTCGTCATCGGGGTGGCGGTGGCGCTGCCCCTTGATGACTTCGGTGAGGAAGTCGCCGGCGGTAATGGGGGCGTCGGGGACGCGGACTCGTGACGCGCCGAGGCCATCGCGCGGAGGCAGTGGCGGGGGCGACTTCCTTCGTTTTCTACTCATATCCTTTGCTAGATTAGTCGCTATGGATCTTGGAGCGATGTTGCAACCAGTACTGGCGTTCTTCAATGAAGGTATCGGGAAGGTGATCGCGGACGTGCTGCGAGCACTCTATGAGACGTTCTTCCCTGCGAACTCTGAGGGCGCGAAGCCCGTGGAAATTCCCAAATAAGGGCCACGATATCGATGTGGGTTTTGTCTACAATGGGGGTAGAAACTGCCTACCTTCTTGAGAAAGGGCGAAACACATGTCGAATGAAGAAATGGTCGTCGTAGCTGTGGACGGAAGCCCGGCTTCCCACAACGCGGTCCGCTGGGCGGCGAACACCGCCGCGAAGCGCGGCATCGCGCTGCAGCTGGCTGCAAGCTACACCATGCCGCAGTTCCTGTACGCGGAAGGGATGGTTCCGCCGAAGGAGCTGTTCGACGATCTGCAGAAGGAAACCATCCAGAAGGTCGAGGAAGCGCGTGACATCGCGCTTGAGGTCGCCCCAGATATCAAGATTGGGCACGCAATCGCGGAGGGATCCCCGATTGACATGCTGCTTGAGATGTCGCGTACCGCGACCATGATCGTGATGGGGTCGCGTGGCCTTGGCGGGCTTTCCGGGATGGTCCTCGGCTCTGTGTCTGGTGCGGTTGTCTCCCACGCAAGCTGCCCGGTTGTGGTGGTCCGCGAGGACAACAACGTGACGGAAGAGAATAAGTACGGCCCGGTCGTAGTCGGCGTTGATGGCTCTGAGGTATCCCGCCATGCGACGGAGGTCGCCTTTGAGGAGGCGCACGCTCGCGGTGCGGAGTTGATTGCGGTGCACACGTGGATCGATACTCAGGTGCAGGGGCCGGGCGCTGGGTTCTCTGTCACGGACGAGCACTGGAAGGCTGTGCAGGAGGAGAAGGACGAGATCCTCAATGGCTACCTGGAGGACTCCGCCGCGAAGTACCCAGATGTGCAGATCCGCAAGGTGATTACGCGTGACCGTCCAGTCCGCGCGCTTACCGAGGCCGCTGAAGGCGCACAGCTCCTGGTCACCGGTTCCCACGGTCGTGGCGGGTTCAAGGGCATGCTGCTCGGCTCGACGTCGCGTGCGCTGCTGCAGTCCGCGCCGTGCCCGATGATGGTTGTTCGTCCGAACGACTAATCTCGCGGAACGCAACCAAGTCCCAGCGGTGCCGTTTCCAGATCGTTACCCGTTGGTGTCCGAATCGTAGTGGCATTATGCCCGAATGGGAGGCACCATGGTCAGTAGATATTAAACGATCGTTATAGAAGGAGACGTGCACATGCTGGGACTTGGCTTTTTCGGCTGGATTATTATCGGTGGACTTGCGGGCTGGATCGCTTCGAAGATTAAGGGCAAGGACGCCGATATGGGCATCGGCCTGAATATTATTGTCGGCATTATCGGTGGCCTGATTGGCGGCTGGTTGCTGGCGAAGTTCGGAGTGGACGTCGACAATGGCGGGCTCTGGTTTAGCTTCTTCACCTGCATCCTTGGTGCGGTGATCCTGCTGACCATCGTCAACTTTGTGAAAGGCAAACAACGCCAATAGCCAGTAGCGCGAAAAGCGCGTGATGTATGTACCGGCCGGAGGGACACACCCCCGGCCGGTATTTTTCTTTTCAGAAACTACGGTACGCGGTATGGTGAACGTACTGGTTTGTCTACTAGAGATTTTGGAGGAGCAGTCGCGTGAGCAGCGGTACAACCAGCAAGGCAAAGAGTGCTTCCAGGAGGCGGAATCGTCCCAGCCCCCGGCAGCGGCTGCTGGACGCCGCCACGAAACTCTTCCAAGAAGAAGGCATCCGCGTCATCGGTATTGACCGTATTTTGAGGGAGGCGGACGTCGCGAAGGCGTCGTTGTACTCTCTGCTTGGGTCGAAAGACAACCTGGTCATCGCGTACATTGAGCGGCTGGACGAGGAGTACCGGCAGCGTTGGGCGGAGCGTACCGAGCACGTCTACGACGCGGATGGGAAGGTGCTGGCGTTCTTCGACATGGCGATTGAGGAGGAGCCGGACCGGGAATTCCGTGGCTCGCCGTTCCTGAACGCGGCGAACGAGTATCCGCGCCCGGACACGGAGTCGGAGGAACGCATCGTTGCGGCGTGTAAGAAGCACCGCCAGTGGATGTACGACACGATTACGCACCTGCTCAGCGTGAAGAACGGCTACAACTCGGCCTCGCAGACAAATGAGCTTTTGATCTTCCTCGACGGCGGACTGGCGGGAGCCCGCTTCGTGCGCGATACCGCGCCGCTGGAAACTGCCCGTACGCTGGCGAAAGCTACGCTTGGGACTCCTCCTGCTGACTATTCGATTTAGCCTCCCGCTGCACTTTCGACCGCTCTTTTTCGATGGCCTTTTTGGCGCGCTTCTCGTCGCGCTTGGCCTCGGCTAGGGCGGATTTTTCTGCGCGGATGTCGCGGCGAACCGCTGGGATGGTCGTTGGTCGCACGAGCGCGCCAGCCTTCTTGCGGCGCCAGGTCCGCTTGCGCTCCCGCTTCTCCCGCTTCTTTTCGACGTACGCTTCGCGCGCCTCGCGTACATGGTTGCGGTGAATCTCCTCGGATGGGAAACGCTTTACAAGCAACGCCCAGAGCAGAACGGTCTGTGAGGCAGTCCAGAAGTTGTTGACTACCCAGTACAGCAGTAGCGCGATCGGTACGAGGCCGAGCAGGCCCGCCGTGGTCAGGGACAGCGCAATGAAGGGGATCATCCAGTACAGGAACCGGTAGCTGCCGCGGGTGAACGCGTTTTCCCACTCGAGGGTGGTGCGGTTGCGGATCTGGGAGAGCAGCAGGTTGATGCTGGTGAAGCAGATGGCGGCGATGAGCATCGGGATGGCCAGGCCGCGAACGGCGTCGACCGTGGTGCCGAGGGAGGCAAACTGCTCGGGTGTCATGGAGACGTAGGCGGGGAGGGGGACGTCGAAAAGCGTGGTGTTGCGGAAGCTTTCGATCTCGTCTGGGGTGAGCAGGCCGATCCGGTGGGCGTCGCCGACGTCGGGGACGGCGAGCCAGTACAGCAGGCGGTACAGGCCGAAGAAAAACGGCAGCTGGATCATGGCGGGAACGCAGCCGGCGAGCGGGTTGTAGCCGTGCTCGCTGCGGAGTTTCTTGATGGCTTCGCGCTCCGCCTCGATGTCCTCGAGTGCGGTGGAGCTGCCGTAGCGGTCCGCGATAGCTTTCATGTGCGGGCGCATCATGTAGCTGGTGCGGCCTACCTTGTACGTCTTCCAGGAAAACGGTGCGATGGCTCCGCGCACTGTGATGACCAGCAGGATGATGGATGCGATCCAGGCACCTGAGACGGGGGCGCCGAGGACGTCGGCGAGGAGCCAGTGCCAGAACTGCAGCACGGCGGATACGGGATAGACGAGGATTTCCATCATTCGCTAATGTTAGGCCATGGTTTACCAACAACCCAGACGCAAGGTGCGCGCCTCCCAGGTGTTCGGCGAGGTGCTGCTGACCATCGGGGCGTTGTTGTTGCTGTTCGCGTTTTACGAGTCCTATTGGACGAATATCGCTTCCGGCAAGATGCAGAACGAAGCGCAGGACACGTTGTCGGAGCAGTGGAAGAACCCGCGCCAGCTGCGCACGCCACAGCTTGGCGACGCATTCGCGCGCATGTACATCCCTGCGTTCGGGTCGGACTACCAGTTCGCCATCATCGAGGGCACCGACGAGAACGAGTTGTTGGTGGGTCCGGGCCGCTACCCGGACACGCAGATGCCGGGCGAGCCGGGTAATTTCGCGGTGGCGGGGCACCGCGTGGGTAAGGGGGCGCCGTTCAATGACCTTGGGGCGCTGAACAGTTGTGACGCCATCGTGGTGGAGACGCAGGATTCCTGGGTGACGTACCGCGTGCTGCCGATGGGCCTGGATCCGCAGGAACGCCGGGACGTGGCGGCGGGCTGCGTGCCAGCCGAGATCAACGAGCCGATCGCGACGGGCGAGTACCGCAACGTGGTGGGCAGGCACATTACGCTGCCGGGAGACGTGAACGTGATTAACCCGATCCCGGAGCAGCCCTCCATTGAGGTGCGCCCGGACATGCTGGGCATGATCACGCTGACCACGTGCCACCCGCAGTTTTCGAACGCGGAGCGCATGATCATCCACGCCGTGCAGACTGAGGTGCTGGCGAAAACACCGGGCGAGCAAACGCTGCCGCAGGCGATGTCGGAGGTGAGATAGACAATGTATGGAGCACTTTGGCGGATGCTGCCGGGGCCTACGCCGGTGAAGTGGCTGCTCGCGATCGTGATCGCGGTGGCCGTGTTCTTCCTGCTGATGGAAGTGGTGTTTCCGTGGGTGTCGGCGCAGATGCCCTACAACGACGTTGCAGTGTAACGCCCTAGAGCTGCAGGTTCTTGATGGTCTCCTCGGCGACGAGCTGCGCCTTGATGGACTCGTCCTGGTTGGTGAACACGGTCACGGCCGTGTTGCTCTTGGCCACGGAGTAGGCGGCGCCGATCCTGTTGGGTACGGCCCCGCCGCCGTGGCGTCCGCCGTTCCACCCGGCTGGCTGGTTGGCGGGTTCGGTGTAGTCGATGGGTGTTGCCCAGTCGACAACGGCCATGGCGTCCTCGGGGCTGTCCATGTGCCGCACGATGACGGTCAACTGAGGCTCGGGCGGGTAGGACCAGAACTGGCAGGCTGGGGGGTCGAAGCGGGCGTCGATACCTACGCCGGTGACGCGCTGGCCGTTGGCGTCGGCGACCCAGTCGGTGTCGAGGTATGGGCAGGGCTGCCACGCGTTGCGGTCGGTGGCGGGCAGGGCGTCGAGAGGCAGGGCGGCTTGTTGCTTCTCGACGCCCCCTTCGCCCGCGGGCGCCGGATCCGGGTCGGGGGCGGCGCACCCAGCGAGGACGCCGAATGCCATGACTGCTGCGAGGGTGGGTAGTGTCAAACGCATGGGTTCCAGATTAGCTGTGTTGTCGCCGGGCCCCGGCGAAACCACTGAGGTGCCGGTAAACCGCTCCTTGGATATCGGTATCACGGTGTTGTCGGTGTCGTTAGTGTTGGTGTCGCTGGCGGCGCTGGCGCGGATGTCGCTGGATGAGGCGCTGCTGCACATCACTCTGGTGACGACGTTTTCCTTCCTCCTGTTCTACGGGATGACAGAGATGCACTACTGGGCTACCCCGGGCCGAGTGCTGTGGCTCGTGGGGCTGACCGGCGTGTGGATGCTGGACACGACGATCTCCGTGGTTGCGATGTACTGGGTGTTCATCCTGTTCTTCGTGTACATGCGGGCGTTCAACGACTGGCGAGGTATTGCCGGGGTTGCTGCTGGGCTTGTGATCACGGTGCTGGTACAGCTGCCGGATCATCTCACGCTGGGCAGCGTGTTGGGGCCGGCGCTGTCGGCGGTGGTGGTCCTGGCGATCAACTATGCCTTCACCACGATTACGAAGGTGAGCGACGAGCGCGCCGAGCTCATCAACGAGCTACTGGAGACACGCGAGCAGCTAGCAACCACGGAGCGTGCAGCCGGTGTGGCGCAGGAGCGGGAACGGCTCGCGCACGAGATTCACGACACGGTGGCGCAGAACCTGTCCTCGATCCAGATGCTGCTGCACGCCGCGGAGCGCGACCTGTTGGCAACGGACCTTTCGGGGGAAGAGCTGGCGGCGCCGTTGAAGAGGATGGAGACGGCACGTAGGGCGGCGTCGAGAAACTTGGCGGAGACCCGTGCGATTATTGCGGCGCTGACGCCGGCGCCGCTGAGCACGACGTCGCTGGAGGAGGCACTGCGGCGCATCGCGGCGGACTTCGGTACGACGGGCGACATGGACATCGAGGTGGAGGTCGACGGTGAGCCGCAGCAGCTGCCGATGCGGATCGAGGCCGGCCTGCTGCGTATTACGCAGGGCGCGGTGTCGAACGCGGTGAAGCACTCCGAGGCGAGCCGCATGCGCATCACGCTGACGTTTGGGGATGACGAGGTCCGCCTTGATGTGGTGGACAACGGCAAGGGCTTCGACGTAGCGAGCCAGGCCAAAAAGCCCTCAGGGTTAGGCCATTTGGGTCTCGATGCGATGCGTTCTCGGGCCGAGGAATTGGGCGGTGAGCTGGCAATTGAGTCCCAGCCCGGCGGGCCGACAGCACTTTCTGTGGCGGTACCGAGTAGTATCAAACAAAAGACTGACCAGGTGGAGAGGAAAACTTCATGATTCGTGTGTTGCTGGCTGATGACCATGAGATCGTCCGGCTGGGGCTTCGGGCCGTGCTCGAGGAGGCCGAAGACATTATGGTCGTCGGCGAAGTTGCCACAGCTGAGGGCGCGATCGCGATGGCGCAGGCCGGTGGCATCGACGTGATTTTGATGGACCTCCGCTTCGGCGCGGGCGTCGAGGGCACCCGCGTGACCACGGGCGCGCAGGCAACGGCGCAGATTATCGCCTCGATGACGAACCCGCCGAAGGTGCTCATGGTGACCAACTACGACACCGACGCCGACATCCTTGGCGCGATCGAGGCCGGAGCCGTCGGCTATCTGCTGAAGGACGCCCCGCCGGAGGAGCTCGTCGCCGCGGTGCGCTCCACCGCGCGTGGCGACGCCACAATGTCCCCGGTGGTGCGCGAGCGCCTCGAGACGCGCGACCGCACTCCGCGCTCCTCGCTCACGCCGCGTGAGCTGGAGGTGCTGCAGTTGGTGGCGGCGGGGTCGTCGAATAGGGAGATTGGCACGGAGCTCATGCTTTCTGAGGCGACCGTGAAGTCCCACCTCGTGCACATTTACGACAAGTTGGGTGTGCGTTCCCGTACTTCCGCCGTGGCGTCGGCGCGCGAGCAGGGCGTGCTCTAGTAGTAGGGGTGGGCTTCGTGGAACGCTTCCACGATGCCGAGGGGGATCTTGCCGCGGTTGGCAATGGGCAGGCCTTCGGTCTGCGCCCAACGGCGGATCTCGGCGGGGTCAAGGGCCCGATCGGTCGCGTCGCACGCCTCCCTAGCTGCTTCGACGTACGGCTTGAGCTGCGCCAGGAAGCGCTCCGCGTTCTCCGGCTTGAGGTCCAGCACGTAATTCTTCCCCTGTAACCCGAAGCGGATCACGCGAACATCCGCCTCGTGCAGGGGCGTGTGGTCCAGGTCATCGAAAAACTGGGTGATATTTTGCCGGGCCATGAAGGCTGTCCTTTCTCCGGTACTCCCAAGAACGATACTTGGGAGTAGTGTTCGCGTTTGGAGGAAGTCTAGCAAATACTTTGGCCAATAATATTAATTAAGTTTCTTCTGCACTTCCGCGGACAGTTTCTGCAGGTCTTCATCAATAGAGTTGTGTGCCAGGCGCTGCTGTACCGGGTTCATGTGCTCGGCGTTTTCCACCGCGGTCTGCAGCTCCGCGAGGCGGACCTTCGCGTCGGTGGCGAAGCCCTTCGGCAGCTCGGCGGTCTTGACCTGGCCCTCGAGGGCGTCGACGCGCGACTTCAGCTGCCCGCCGCGCTCAGAAAAGCGCGAGACCTCCTGGGAGGACAGGCCGACGCTCTGCGCGCGCTGTTGTACCTGCTTCTGCTGGTAGGACGTCCAGCCCTTGTAGAACAGCGGCAACAGCACCGGCAGGAGCAGACGGGTCGCGCCGAGCCACTGCTTGGCTTTCTTCTTCGTAATGCCGGATTCCTCAATGCGCTGCAGATGTGCCTTCGCTAGCCGCTCCTCGTGCTTGCGCTTCTGCTTCAGGCCCTGCTTCTCTGCCTTCAGCAGGCGCTTCTCGGCCTTGTCCAGCAGCTTTGCGGTGCGGAAGTCCTGCTTCGCCTCCTCCTTGGCAAGCTTGCGGGCGTGCGCCTGCGCGGCCTTAATCTCAGCCTTGGCCTTCGTGCGTGCTTTCCGGATGGATTTGAACAGTCCCATGCGAGTTAACTCCTTTACGCTTCAGCGTTCGTTTGGACACCAACCTTACCTGTTTCTCCACTGCGCCTAGTAGAATATTGCCCATTGTGAGTACGTCGAAGCAGCAGGATGGCACACGCATGCGGCCGTCGGATCTTGTGGGGTGCCGCTTCCGGTTCCGCCGGAGGTGCCAGCTCCCGGACTACCCGTCGCGCGAGGAGGCCGAGGCGCACCTGCCGCAGCGCATCGCAGTGCAGGAGGCGGTACTCGCCCAGCTGCCTACTAAGCCAGCGCTTGGCGACGGCCGGCGCCGCCTCTTCACCCGCGCCGACGCCGCGGACGCCACCACCGAGGGCGTCTTCGACTTGATGCGCCGCGGCACCCACCTGATCACGCGGGCGACGCTCCATGGGGACATCGCCGGGGTGGCGGTCGAGGTGGACGTCGACATCCTGGTGCGCACCGCCGACGGGTACGTGCCAGTGATCATCTCGAACCACAGAGTCGCGCGCACGCACCCGACCTCGACGCTGCAGGCCGTGCCGGTTGGGCGCCTTGGGCTGGGGGCGCCACTGCGGGTAGCGGGCAAGTACCGCCACCACACCGTCGACGGCTACCGGCTGGCCATGGCGCACCTCCTGCTTGGGGAGCGCTCCGCGGGCCGCGGCGGCGTCATTGGGCAGGATAGGTCGCTGGCGTACGGAGTGGACGTCGAAAAGTATGTCGCGCCGCTGCTGCTCGCGCTCGCCGAGCCCACGCCCGAGCACCCAACCCGCTACAAACAGTGCGCCACCTGCAGGTTCTGGCCGCTGTGCCTGCCTGAGCTCGAGGCGCGCGACGACATCTCGCTGGTGCTGCCCGGCGGCAAGGGCGACCGCTTCCGCGCCCAGGGCATCACGACGGTCCAACAGCTTATCGACGCCCAGCTCGGCGAACCTTCCCGCATCGCCGAAGCCTGGCGCGCCGGGATCCCCCTGCTCAGGAGACCGGGGCCGATCGGTATTCGCCGCGCCGACGTCGAGATCGACATCGACATGGAGTCCTACATGGACCAAGGCGCCTACCTGTGGGGCACCTTCGACGGCGAGCGCTACCGGCCGTTCGTGACGTGGGAGGAAGTCGGCGGCGACGCGGAGGAAGCCAACTTCGGTGTGTTCTGGCGCTGGCTCCTCGACCAGCGTGCCCAAGCCCACGCGGAAGGCAAGACCTTCGCCGCCTACTGCTACGCCGCCGCCGGCGAAAACCACTGGCTGCGCATGTCCGCGCAGCGCTTCGCCAGCATCGACGCCAAGGAAGTCCAGGAGTTCATTGCCTCCGACGAATGGGTCGACGTGTTCGCGGCGGTGCGCAAGCACCTCGTCGGTACCGACGGGCTGGGGCTGAAAGTGCTCGGGCCCATCGTCGGCTTCCACTGGGAGGACGACGACATGGACGGCGAAGCCTCCATCGACCGCCGCTTCGCCGCCGTCCGCGGCGACGAGGACGCAAAGCAGACCCTACTGCAGTACAACGAAGACGACTGCCGGGCCACCCGTGCCGTCCGCGAGTTTCTCGACGCCGACGCCCCCGGGATCCCTTTGCTCTAGCTTTGGGGGTTTAGCGTCTGGTGTTTTAACGCCTGGTGTTGCGGGCCACTGCCGCGGTAATCAGCACCAGCACCACAACGAGGCAGGCCAGCACCATCGTGAACCCGGCCCACGGCAGCAGCTCGTACACCCAGCCCGACGCCGCCCCCACCATCGACGACCCCATGTAGTACCAGAACACGTACATGCTGGACGCCTCCGCCCGGTCGCGCTCCGCGATGATGCCCACCCACGCAGAGGCCGTCGAGTGCATCGCGAAGAAGCTCGCCGTAAACACCAGCAGACCGGCCAGCAAGGCCACCAGGTTCGGTATCGCTGCCAGTATCAGGCCCACCACCATGAGCGACGCGCCCCCAATCACCACGTGCCCGCGACCGTACTTGCTCACCAGCGCACCCGCACGCGACGCAGACCACGTCCCCGACAGGTACAGCAAAAACGCCAGCCCCACCAGCGACGGCGGCAGGCCAAAGTAGTCAATCGCGCGGAACCCCAGGTAGTTGTACAGGGAGACGAACACGCCCATCCCGATGAACGCCGTCGCACATAGCGCCAGAATCCGCGGGTTCCTCGCGTGCCGAACCATCGCGCGGAACTCATTGCCCGGTCGCAGCTTCGCCTTCGGCGTGAAGTTCCGCTGCGCAGGAAGCAGGATCGCCGTTGCAATCGCCAGTGCAAGTGCCGTCACGCTACTGGCTGCGAGCGCCCACCGCCACGACGTGACCGCCAGCAGCCCCGTCGGGATCAACCTGCCCGTCAGCCCGCCGATCGTGTTGCCGGCGATGTACAAGCCCATCGCGCCGGGCAGGTCCTTGGCGTCGAGCTCCTCGGAGAGCCAGGTCATCGCAACGGCCGGGGTGCCTGCAATCGCGACGCCTTGCAGGGCTCGCAGTAGCACCAGCTGTTCCATCGACTGCGCCAGCGGCAACAACAACCCAATGCCCGTTGCCACCAGCGCCGACACGATCAGTACACGCCCGCGCCCGTACTTCTCCGAAAGTATCGACGCCGGCACCACACACAGCGCCAACCCGCCCGTCGCCGCCGACACCGTCAGCGCCGTCGTGGACGGGGAAGCGTCGAACGCCTCCGCCAGGGTGGGGAGTAGCGCCTGGGTGGCGTAGAGGGCGTTAAAGATTCCGAGCCCGGCGAGCAGCATCGCAATCGTTGCGCGACGATACTCCGGGCTCCCTTTCTTCATGCTCCATATCCTGGCACTTTGTGGCGGGGACCTCAAGGAGCGTTCAGGATGCGTGCACCACATTCCTGGTTTTTGGTGGACGGATTTGTAAAAGCCCAGGTCGGTTTGTGTGCGTGGTGGAATGTGGTGCGCAGGTCGTGAGACGGCCACCCGAAAACCGCTCCCGTCGACCTCTTTCGGTCGACCAACCCTGGTCAGCGCAAAATCGACAAAAACGTACCAAAATGACCGAAAACGCCGTGACCTGCATCGGTCGACCGGAGCAGGTCGACCGGAACGCAGAACCGCCGAAACAGGGAACAGGCCCGGTTAACCCCGTCCCCTACCCCCTCTTGCGTGACAGGTTAGCCTACCCTAATATTCCTAGTGGGTCCTGGTTCCTTCAACGGACTCGTCGTGAATACAGATAAAACCCGCCGTGTTTCATACCCCTGTATGAAACACGGCGGGTGGCCATGTAAAGCGCTCCTCGCGAGAGCGCCTTTAATCTAACAGAATTACATGGCGTTGTCTATACCGACTTACTTGGAAGCCGCTGCGAAGCGCTCGTTGACGTCGTCCCAGTTGACAACGTTCCACCAAGCCTTGACGTAATCGCCCTTGACGTTCTTGTACTGCAGGTAGAAGGCGTGCTCCCACATGTCGAGCATCAGCAGTGGGGTGAAGTCAACGGAGATGTTGCCCTGCTGGTCGGTGAGCTGCTCGATGATGAGGCGGCCGGCGATGTGGTCGTAACCCAGGACTGCCCAGCCGGAGCCGTGCAGGCTGGTTGCAACGCCGGAGAAGTGTGCCTGGAACTTCTCGAAGGAACCGAAGTCGCGGTCGATTGCCTCAGCGATTGCGCCGGTTGGTGCGCCGCCTGCGTTCGGCGCCATGTTCTTCCAGAAGATGGAGTGGTTGGTGTGGCCACCCAGGTTAAATGCCAGGTTCTTGGACAGTGCACGCAGCTTGTCCGGGTTGGCGTCGCCGTTGCGCTCTGCTTCGAGGGCCTCGAGGGCGGCGTTTGCGCCAGCGACGTAGTTCGCGTGGTGCTTGTCGTGGTGCAGCTCCATAATCTCGGCCGAGATATGTGGCTCGAGTGCGTCGTATGCGTATGGGAGCTCTGGAAGTTCGTAAACAGCCATTGTCAGTTCCTTTCGTTTGGGGTTGGTGACGTGCCCCATAATAGACAAGAATCACATTCCCGCAATGGCGTACGCTGATTTTTATGGGTTTCTTGTTTGCACCGACGCCGAAGCTGGTTCCTGAAGATCGCACGTTGCCTGGCCGTGATGAGCCGGTGTTGGCGCATCCGCGTCCGCATGCTGTGTTGGGGACGCCGATTACTGGTCCGTGGCGCGAGGGCCAGCGCCGCTTGCTGGTGGGTATTGGGTGTTTTTGGGGTGCTGAGAAGATGTTTTGGCAGATGGAGGGGGTGGAGTCGACGTCGGTTGGGTATGGCGGGGGCGTGACGCCGAACCCGACGTATCGGGAGGTGTGCAGTGGGCAGACGAACCACGTTGAGCTGGTGGAGGTGGTCTACGACCCGGAGCGCGTCTCGTTGAAGGAGTTGGTGCGTGCGGCGCTTGAGGCGCACGACCCGACGCAGGGTTTCCGTCAGGGCAATGATGTGGGGACGCAGTACCGCTCGGCGTTCTTCACCGACACGGAGCACGAGGCGCAGGACATCAAAGGGTGGGTTGCGCACTACGGTGAGCAGCTTGTCGACGCCGGCTTTGCCCCAATTACGACTGAGGTGGGGTGGGGCGTCGATTATTACTTGGCGGAGGATGAGCACCAGCAGTATCTGCACAAGGTGCCGAACGGGTACTGCCCGCACCACTCGACCGGCGTGGAGTGTGGAATCTAATGTTGCCGAAGATTGTGGCGCATCGTGGATTCTCGGCGATGTACCCGGAGTCGACGCACCTGGCGTTCGAGGCGGGCCTGAAGCTGCCGATTCACGGCGTGGAGTGCGATGTGCGGCTGACGCGCGACGGGCGGCTGGTGGTGTTCCATGACGGCCTGGTGGACCGCACGACGGACGGGATGGGGCGCGTGTCCACGATGGACTTCTGCGACCTGCGCGAGCTGAACTGCGGCACGAAGGAGTGCCCGCAGCAGGTGATGCTGCTCGAAGAGCTGCTCGAGCTGCTGCAGGACTACCCGGACAAGCACCTCTATATTGAGACGAAGCACCCGACGCGCTACGGCCCCGAGGTGGACGAGGCGACATTTCGGGCGCTGGCGTACGCGGGCATGCTGGATTCGGAGCAGGTCACAATCATTTCCTTCTCGCATAAGGCGGTGCGGTATTTCACGCGGATGGCGCCGGACCTGCTCACGTATTACCTGTTCCGGCTGCGTGAAGCGAAGTGGAACCCGAAGTCCGTGATGCTTTCGAGCCCGTACGGGATTGGGCCGGGGTTGGCGCATGTGCAGCGGCGCCCGGAGCTGATCGGCAAGTATGGATGCCCGACGTACGTGTGGACGGTCAACGACCCGAAGGATATGCGGTGGTGTGCCGAACACGGCATCGATGCGATCGCGACCGACCACCCACAGTTGGCGCTGCAGACGTACGCAGGGCTGCTGTAGCGCCTGTACGATGTGTGTCTATGGCTAAAAAGAACCGTAGAAAGCAAGAGAATCTCCCAGAGGGAATGAGCCGCCGCCAGGCGAAACTCGCTGCCCGCGCCGCTGAGCGCGAGGCGCTGCAGAAGGACCCGCGCCCGTACGAGGGCCTGGCCGCTGAGGCCGAATTGGTGGCGCTGCAGGAGTTCGTGCCGTCCGCAACCGCGCAGGTGACCGTGAAGGACACCCCGGTGCAGCTGGTGACGGTGCTGCCAGGCGCCGTCGCGGCGATGGTGCGCGAGGGCGGCGAGCGCCTGGTCGCGCTGCAGGTTGCTGCGCACTCCCAGAACCCGGGCCGCGACCTCGCGTACGCCCTGAACTGGGTGCTGAGTGCCAAGGAGGGCGAGCAGCTCCAGTCCACCGCGGCCGACGGCCAGCAGCCGACCCTGAAGGACATCTTCCCGGTTGACGCCGCCTTGGACGTCACCTCCTACGACGACTTCTCCTGGTGGTTCCCGGAGGATGCCCAGGTTCCGCCGCAGATCCAGCAGGCGATGGCGGCCGCGAACGACGCCGTCATCCCGTCCGTCGAGGTCAAGTCGGACGCGCCGGGCGCCGTGTGGTGGGTCAACCCAGGCGGCGGCAAGGCCCACATCCGCTGGGTGCGCACCGAGGATAACGAGAGCCAGATGCTCTCGGCGCTGGCGCGCATCGCGGCGCGCGGTGAGCTCAACCTGGGTGAAGGCACGAAGTTCGCTGGCGCGTTCCGCACCCATGGTGTTGTGGTCCCGGTGTGGGACCTGGACCCGGCGGTGGAGCCTGCGTCCTACGCGGATGCGTTGGTGGCGCTGAACAAGGCCATCGAGGCCGAGTACGCGAACGAGGCCCAGCTCAGCGCCGACGAGCGCAAGCAGCTGGACAACATCAAGTCCCGCCAGGTCACCATCTAAACAGAGGGCGACCGGGCTACACGGGGGCTATTCGGGGGCCTACCTGAGTGACGAGAAGAGCTGCTCGGCAGCGACCTCGTCCCACAGGATCACGTTGCCGACGTCCGCGTCCATAAACCCGCCCACCGGGATGGTTTCCGTGTTCAGACCCATGCTGAACGCCAGCCCGATGCGGGCCAGGTTCCATACGTGGTCCTTGCTGCCCACGGTGAACATGGCCGGGGCGGTCCACAGCAGTGGCAGCGCCCGGAAGGGGTTGAGCAGCACGCCGGGAGAGAGGATGCGGCTGGTCAGGGCGCCGAGGAACTCGCGCTGGCGCCCGACGCGGTCCAGGTCGCCCTGGGCGGTGGCGCGGGTGCGCACGTACCCAAGGCCGGTCGCGCCGTCCATCGTTTGGCAGCCGGGCTCGACGAACAGGTTGGCCAGCGGGTCCTGGATGGGCTCCGCCACGCAGATTTCTACGCCGCCGACGGCGTCGACGATGTTTGCCAACCCACCCATGCCGATTTCCGCGTAGCGGTCCACCCGCAGGCCGGATGCCTGCTCAACGGTCTGGATGAGCAGCTGCGGGCCGCCGTAGGCGAACGCCGCGTTGATCTTTTCCTGCCCGTAGCCGGGCACGGCCACATAGGAGTCGCGCGGGATGGACACCAGCGTCGCCTTCCCGAACAGCGGCAGGTGCAGCAGCATGATCGTGTCGGTGCGGGTGGTGCCCAGGTCGCCGCCGGTGCCGAGGCGCGCCGCGTCCTCCTCGCTCAGGCCCGTGCGCGAGTCGGACCCGACGAGCAGCCAGTTCGTGCCCGAGGTGTTCGCGATGCGCTCGGCGGGCAGGGCGTCGACGCGGGAGAGTCGGGCGTCGACAAGGAAGGTGAGGGCGAGCAGCACCACGAGGAGGGCGGCGAGCAGACGGCCGCAGCCACCTTTTCGACGCCCCCTCCGCCGCTGCGTGCGCTGCCGTGGGGGTCGCTGTGGCCGCTGCGTGACCTGCATCGGGACGTGCTCGCGCTCCGGGCGCTGCTGCGGCGGCCTGTGCTGCGCTGGACGTTGCTGCGCCGGGTACTGGCGCGGCCGGTATTCGCGCGGTTCGTAGTCGCGCGGGTTGTACTGTCGTGTTTCCTGCGGCTCGCGCCGCTCCGGCCGGATGGCTGGCCGTTCCTGCCAGGCAGGGGGCCGTTGCTGCTCCCGCTGCGGGCGACGCTTCCGGATGGGGCGTCCGTAGCGGTCCACGAGCGGTTGGCCGTCCCTGCCAAGCACGAAGTCCTCGAGGTTATCCCGGGGATCGTTGGAATGCGGCGTACTCATGGCAACAGTGTAGACGGCAGGAGTGGGTAGGCGAGAAAAGCGACGGCGTCGATAAGGAAGTGTGCGAGGATGAGTGGCCAGACTTTGCCGGTGCGGTGGTAGTAGTAGGCGAAGACGGCGCCCATCGCGAGGTTGCCGAAGCCCGCGGAAACCCCCTGGTAGAGGTGGTAGGAGCCGCGCAGGATCGCGGAGGCGGCGATCGTGGCGGGTACCGACCAGCGCATCTGCCGCAGCCGGGTGCAGAGGTACATCACCACCACGACTTCTTCGGCGAACCCGTTGGCGAACGCCCACAAGAGGGAAGTGGGGATCTGGACAGCCTCGGTGGTGGGGATGACTACCTTGGACCAGCCGAAGCGCACCGCCCCGATGTAGAGCGCCAGCCCCGGGATGCCGATAAGTGCCGCGAACCCGGCGCCGCGCAGCCAGTCGCGCCACTTCGGCGCAACCCACGCGGTGCCCAGCAGGTACCACGCCAGGCCACCCCACCCGATAAGCGAAAGGGCTGAGACCGCCTGGAGCGCCACGTCGAGCCAGCCGATGGAGCTCGCCTGGGAGTAGAGCGTCGTCGATTGCTCGTTGAGGGGCGCCTGCAACAGCGAGTCGACTAGACGCAGCGCGGCGCGCAGCCCGCTGGCGCCGAAGGTGACGGCCAGCACAAGGAGGACTTCGACGCGGTACCGAGTGTGCATGCAGGCTACAGTAGCCCCATGACAACGATTGCGTACCTCGGCCCGGCGGGAACGTTCACGGAGCAGGCCGTCTGGAACTTTGACCTGCCCGACCCGCAGCTTGTGCCTGTGGATTCCCCGGCGGAGGCGCTCAACGAGGTGCGCGCCGGGCGCGCGGACTACGCAGTGGTTGCGGTGGAGAACTCGGTTGACGGCGCGGTCACCGCGACGACGGACGCACTGACCGAGGCGCCCGGGGTGCAGATTTACGGTGAGACCGAGCTGGAGATCGCCTTCGCAATCATGACGCGCCCCGGTGCTTCACTTGTCGACGCCACCCGCTTCGCCACCCACCCCGTGGCCTACCAGCAGGTAAAGCGCTGGATGGCCGAGCACGCCCCGAACGCGACCTTCCACCCGGCGACATCGAACGGCGCGGCAGCGCAGCTCGTCGCTGAGGGTGAGGCGGACGTGGCCGCGGCCCCGGAGCGCGCGGCGGAGCTGCTCGGGCTCGAGGTGCACGCGCGCGGCGTGGCCGACTTGTCCACGGCGCGGACGCGCTTCGTGCTGGTTGGTCCGTCCGGGAAACCAACGCCGCGCACGGGCAACGACAGGACGTCGATCGTGTTTCAGACCCCGAACGAGCCTGGCACGCTGGTGGCGGCGCTGCAGGAGTTCGCGTTCCGCGGCGTGCACCTTTCCCGTATTGAGTCGCGCCCAACACGTAAGGAGCCGAACACGTACTCCTTCCACGTGGACATCGTGGGGCATATCGATGACACCGCCGTGGCGGAGGCGTTACGAGCTGTGTACCTGCGGTCCTCGCAGATTGCGTATCTGGGGTCGTGGCCGTGCGCGCAGCAGGCAACCTGGCCGAGTGGTAACCCGCGCCTCGCGGAGGCTCAGTCCTGGGTGGACGGGCTGCGCTAAGCAGGGGTAGCTTCGGCTAACCCCAGCCGAGTTCGTGCAGCTCGTGCTCCTCGAGCCCGAAGTAGTGGCCGACCTCGTGCAGGACGGTCACCTTTACTTCGTGGCGCAGTTCTTCTTCGTCGCTGCACATCGCCTCGAGTGCGTCCTTGTACACGAATACCGCGTCCGGCAGGAACCCGCTGTGGTTTGAGTGCTGCTCAGTAAGTGGGATGCCCTCGAACAGGCCCAGCAGCGTTGGTTCGTCCGGGTTGAAGTCACGGGCCAGCACCACCATGTTCGTCATGTGGCGGGCGAACTCCTCGGGGATGGTGTCCAGGGCGTCATTGATCATCTCCTCGAAGGCGTCCTGGCTGACCGGCTCCATCATGGTCGGGGCTGCTCCTCCCGAAGCGGGCGGCGCTCGGGACGCTCCGGTGGCGGGTTGCCGTCGATCTTGAGCACTTCGCGCCCGGCGGTCGCGGACCCGGTCAGGGTAGCGAACTGCCCCTCCGGATTCGAAAAGACCAGCGCGCAGTTCACGCTGTGCGAGCCACCCTCCCATGCGGACGGCTTCTGCGTGGTCCAGAACGGCTGCAGCGCGATCTGGTAGAGGTTTTCCTCCGCGCCCATGTACTTCTGGGCGGCGTCGGTGCATACGTCGCGAAGGTGGTTGTCCTGCTCCTCGATGCTCGGGGTGTGGTCGGGGAAAACCGGTGCGAGGTCCACCGTGCTGGTGATCTCCATCTGGTGTGGCTCATTGCAATCCACGCTGCTCAGGCTGGAGGTGCCGTCGATGGCCACGCACTCCCCGGGATTAAAGGTGCGCGCCTGGTCCTGCTCGGACACGCGGCCCGTGGTCAGGATTGGGGTGCCGTCGCGGTCGGTTTCCTGCAGGCCGCACAGCATGGTGCGGTCACCCTCTTCCCACGCGGCCGCGGGCGGCAGGATCGGCGCGATCGAGTAGCGCCCGTTCGGGTCGAAGGCGCCGTTGAGGTAGCGCAGGGTTGCGCCTCCGCACAGCTCCTCGCGCAGCTGCGCCTGGCGGGTCTGGTTCGGCATCGGCGCAGACGGCCCGAACTCGGAGGTGGGATAGGTGGCCAGGTCCTCGCGCGCGGAGATTTCAAAGCGGTGCTCGAGTGCGCAGTCGGTTTGCTCGAAGGCGGTGATGTGGCCCTCGGCATCGGCTTCCCAGGTCAGGCAGGCGCCTTGGTCCGCCGTGGTGAACGGCGCTGGCTTGTTCTTGCTCTGTCGCTTCGGAGTGGACGTCGATACCCCAGATGCATCAGTGCCGCCTTGCGGCGCGGGTGAGGCGTTGTAGGTGTAGGAGCCGAAGCCGACCGCACCCGCGAGCAGCGCGACGAGAAAGCCGCGCAGCGCTGTTGTCCTGCTAGCCATGTGCATTTCCTATCCCTCGAGGTTGCGCAGTACCTGTGTGTGCAGACTATAACGATCCGTCCGGTACACACTGGCACAGTATTCCACACGTGTGCCATGGCTTTGCGCATAGCGCACGATTCGCAGCAGCGCGCGGTTCGCCGGCACCTCGAGTAACGGGGCGACGGTCGCGCCGGCATTCACGGCGGTCACGGTCTGCTCAGCTTTGGTGATGCCGAGGTTGTAACGCTTATCGAGTACCTCGTACACCGACGCCTGCAGGTCGTGTTCCAGCAGGTCGGGGACCAGCTCGCCGTTGTACCAGCCGTCGTCGACGGCGTAGGGTTGGGCGTCGCCAAGCCGGAGGCGACGCAGGTGGATGTGCTCTGTGTGTGGCGGGGTGCCGAAGTACTCAGCGACTTCTTGAGGCGCTGGCGCGCGCTCCGCCAACAAGATGCTTGACGACGCCACCACGCCTTGCGCCTGCATCTCCTCGGAGAAACTGGCCAGCTGCAGCTTGCTCACCAGCGGGCTCGGCGCCACGAACGTGCCTTTGCCCCGGACCCGGCGGAGCTTGCCCTGGGCGACGAGGTCCCCGATCGCGCGTCGCACCGTGATCCGGGAGACCCGGTAGGTCTCCTCGAGGGCGCGTTCGCCGGGCAGCGGGTCTCCGGGGGACAGTTCGTTGCGGCAGTACTCTTCGAGGATGATGCGTAGCTGCGCGTGTTTCGGGAGGGGGCCTTCCTGGATTTCGGTGGGGGGCTGCTCGGGCGTGGACATACCCCCACCATAGCGCACTGGTTATTACCAGAGCGGGGCGGTGGTGCAGGTGGCGTATCGAGGGGCGGAACCGGGTAGAGTTGTGGGCGTGATTGATCTGAAATTTCTGCGCGAACATGCAAACGACGTCCGAGAGTCCCAAACCGCCCGTGGCGAGGATCCCTCCCTCGTCGATCAGCTGCTAGCGGCCGACGAGCAGCGCCGCGAGGCAATCCAGGCAGCAGATGAGCTGCGTGCGGAACAGAAGGCCTTCGGCAAGAAGATTGGCCAGGCCTCCCCGGAGGAGCGCCCAGCGCTGCTCGAGGGCTCGAACGAACTCAAGGCGAAGGTCAAGGCCGCCGAGACCAAGCAGGCTGAGGCCGAGCAGGCCGTGCAGGACCTGCAGTACAAGATCCCGAACCCGATCCAGGGCGCACCGGCTGGCGGCGAGGAGGACTTCGTGGTCCTCGAGCACGTCGGCGAGGTCCCGACCTTCGACTTTGAGGTGAAGGACCACCTCGAGCTGGGTGAGAACCTCGGCATTATTGACATGAAGCGTGGCACCAAGGTTGGCGGCGCACGCTTCTACTACCTGGTCGGCGACGGCGCCTGGATGCAGCTGGGCATGATGATGCTCGCCGCGCAGAAGGCCCGCGAGGCCGGCTTCAAGGTCATGATCCCGCCGGTTCTGGTCCGCCCCGACGTCATGCAGGGCACCGGCTTCCTCGACGAGCACGATGAGGAGATCTACTACCTCGAGCGCGACGACCTCTACCTGGTTGGCACCTCCGAGGTGGCGCTGGCCGGCTACCACACCGACGAAATTATTGACCTCTCGGACGGCCCGCTGCTCTACGCCGGCTGGTCCAGTTGCTTCCGCCGCGAGGCCGGCTCCTACGGCAAGGACACCCGCGGCATCCTGCGCGTCCACCAGTTCGACAAGCTGGAGATGTTCGCGTACTGCAAGCCTGAGGACGCCGAAGAGATGCACCAGAAGCTGCTCGGACTCGAGCGCGAGATGCTCGCCGCAGTCGAGGTGCCGTACCGCATTATCGACGTCGCCGCTGGTGACCTCGGCTCGTCCGCTGCACGCAAGTTCGACACCGAGGCGTGGGTGCCGTCGCAAGATACGTACCGCGAGCTGACGTCGACCTCGAACTGCACCACGTTCCAGGCGCGCCGCCTGTCCATCCGCTACCGCGACGAGAACGGCAAGACCCAGACCGCCGCCACCTTGAACGGCACGCTCGCGACGACGCGCTGGCTCGTCGCAATCCTCGAGAACAATCAGCAGGCCGACGGCTCGGTCAAGGTGCCTGAGGCGCTGCGCCCGTGGGTTGGGAAGGACGTACTGGTTCCCTAATGCGCACGATTGATGGACTGTTTGAAGTAGCAGACGGCTATACCGCCCCGCGGCCGCACAGCGGTGATATGCAGAACCGCTTCTACCAGCGGATTGTGCGCGCGGCAAAGCGCTACTTCCGGTTCGCCGGGACGAAGGCGACGGTCCACGGCCTCGAGCACGTCCCGCTGGACGGCGGGGCGATGCTGGCGATCAACCACACCGGCTACCTCGACTTCATGCTGGCAGGCATTGGCCCGTACCTGCGCGGGGAGCGCCTGGTGCGGTTCATGGCGAAGAAAGAAGTCTTCGGCATTCCGGTGCTGCGGTGGCTGCTGCGCAACATGGGGCACGTCCCTGTGGACCGCTCGGCGGGCGCCGGGGCTATCGACGCCGCCGTTGCCGCCCTACGCGAAGGGGCGATCGTCGGCATCTTCCCGGAGGGCACGATTTCGCGCTCCTTCGAGATTGCGGACTTTAAGACGGGCGCCGTGCGCATCGCTCGCCAGGCCGGAGTGCCGCTCGTGCCCTGCGTGATCTGGGGCTCCCAGCGCCTGTGGACCAAAGACCAGCCGAAACGGCTCGGACGCTCGGGCATTCCGGTCATCATCCGCTACGGGGAACCCGTTGCTGTCGACGGCACCGTTGAAGAAGCCACGGGTAGGCTCAAGGCAGCGATGGAAGCCATGCTGGAGACCACCCGCGCCGAATACGAAACGCGCTTCGGACCCTTCGAGCCCGGCGAGCCATGGATGCCGGCCTCGCTCGGAGGGAGCGCACCGACTCTTGAAGAAGCAGCCGAAATTCGCCGAAAAGAACGCGAGGCAAAGAAAGGGAAATAACATGAACGCCCCCAGCCTGATCATCAGTGACATCGATGGCACATTCCTCAACTCCTACGGACGGGTGACACCTCGTCTGCTGGAGGTCGTCGCGCGGGCTGTGCGCGGCGGAACCAAGTTCGGGCTGGCCACCGGGCGCCCCCACCGCTGGCTGCTGCCGGTGCTCGAGCAGCTGCCGTTCGAGCCGGTCTGTGTGGCCGCCAACGGCGCCGTCATCTACGACCCAGAACACGACGAAGTGGTGAAATCCTTCGCGCTGTCCCCGGAGAGTATGCAGGAGACCGTGGAGGTCGTCGAAAAGGTGATGGGGGAAGCCGACGCGACCGTGGGCTACGGGGTGGAACGGCTGAGCCAGAGCGCGCTCGACCCGGAGGAAGAGTGCTTCCTGATCACGCCGGAGTACAACCCGGACGCCTGGGACGCCCGCTTCGGCGTCGTCCACGTCGAGGAGCTGCTGGCAGAACCTGCGGCGAAGCTGCTCGTGCGCTGCCCGGACCTGATGGCGGCAGAGATGTTCGACATGATCGCCCCCGAGATCGACCAGGACATCGCGCACGTGACCTACTCCATGGAGGAGGGGCTGCTCGAGTTCTCGCGCCCCGGCGTGACCAAGGCGGCAGGTGTTTCCTACCTGGCTGCCCAGTACGGGATCGACCCGTCTCAGGTGGTGGCGTTCGGCGACATGCAAAACGATGTTGAGATGCTGGCGTGGGCCGGCATGGGCGTTGCCATGGGCAACGCGACGGACGCGGTGAAGGACGCCGCTGATATTGTGACCGCATCGAATGATGAAGACGGCGTGGCACAAGTACTGGAGCACTGGTTTTAACTCATGACGTTGCTGGCGGCTATTGATCAAGGCACAACATCAACCCGGTTCGTAGTCGCCACTACGGGCGGCAAGGTGATCGCGCAGGCGCAGTTCGAGCACCGGCAGATCCTGCCGCGCGAAGGCTGGGTCGAGCACGACCCACTCGAGATCTGGCGCAACACGCGACGCGCCATGAGCGACGCCGTGGCCAGCGCAGATATCGACGAAGCCGCCATCGCCACTTTGGGCCTGACCAACCAGCGTGAAACCGCCGTCATCTGGGAGCGCGCAACCGGTAAACCCATCTACAACGCCATCGTGTGGCAGGACACCCGCACCTCCTACGACGGCGACGCCACCGAGTTCCAGGCCACCACCGGGCTGCTACGCAACTCGTATCCGGCCGGGCCGAAGTGGGCCTGGATCCTCGACCACGTCGACGGCGCCCGCGAGCGCGCCGCCCGCGGCGAGCTGCTCGCCGGCACCATGGATACCTGGCTGATCTGGAACCTCACCGGCGGCCAGCGCGACCCTGACAACGCGCTGCACGTCACCGACGTGACCAACGCCAGCCGCACCCTCCTGATGGACCTGGAGACCCTCCAGTGGGACCCCGCCCTGTGCGAGGCCATCGGCGTGCCGCCCGAAATCCTGCCGGAAATCCGCCCGTCCGTCGGCGACTTCGGACAGGTCCGCAACCAGGGTCCGCTGGCCAACGTGCCCATTTGCGGCGTGCTCGGCGACCAGCAGTCGGCGCTCTTCGGCCAAGGCGGCCTCGAAGAGGGTGCTGCGAAGATGACCTACGGCACCGGCCTGTTCATGCTGCTCAACACCGGCACCACACCCACCTTCAGCGAGACCGGCATGCTCAGCACCGTCGCCTACCAGCGCGCCGGGCAGCCCGCCGTCTACGCCCTGGAGGGCTCCGTCGCGGTGGGCGGATCGCTCATCCAGTGGCTTCGCGACCAGCTCGGGATCCTGTGCACCGCCGCCGAATCCGAGAAACTCGCCAGCGAGGTCCCGGACAGCGGCGGCGTCGTCATCGTGCCTGCGTTCTCCGGGCTGTTCGCGCCGCGCTGGCGCCCGGACGCCCGCGGCGTCATCACCGGCCTGACCCGCTTCGTGGACCGCCGCCACATCGCGCGCGCCGCCCTCGAGGCGACCTGCCTGCAGACCCGCGAGGTCGTCGAAGCGATGGGCGTCGAACTGCGCGAGCTGCGCGTCGACGGCGGCATGACCTCCAACGACCTCCTCATGCAGATGCAGGCCGACATCCTAGGCACCCGCGTCGTTCGCCCCGGCAACATCGAAACCACCGTCATGGGGGCGGCGTCGGCAGCGGGGATGGGCGCCGGGCTTCTCGATGCCCCACTCTCCCTCGGCACGCCCACAACCTGGGAAGATACGGCAAACGCGGCGACTCGCGAAGTGCTTGTCGCCGCGTGGGAAGATGCGGTACGCCGTTCCTATAACCTTGCCTAGCCGCTAGCCGTTGCTAGTGCACGCCAATGTTGATGGTGTTGGTGTGCTGGTTGTACGTGATGTCGCCGCCTTGGAAGTCGACGCGGAAGAGGCCGTCGCCAATCGGGTGCTCGGAGTTGACCGGCAGGCCGAGCGGGCCGGCGTCGAGACCCTGCTGGAGCCAGGCGTTCGCGATCTTCGTGAACATCGTGAACGCTTCGCCCTTCGCGTTGCGCACGGCGATGCCGTTCTGGAAGAAGCCGAAGTCGTTGCCGCCCACGCCGCCGACGCCACCGATGACGGCGCCGAGCGTCGGCTCGAACTGCTTCCACACCGCAGCCAGGTCGTTCTGGCCAGCGAACTTCAGCATCGGCTCGATGTATGGGGCGATCTGCTGCAGCGTCAGCCCCGGAGCGATCTCCACACCGGACAGGTTCTGGATTCCGCCCGGCAGCAGGTCGTTCGCTTTCGCGTACAGGAAGATCAGGCCAGCCAAGGTGCCGACGGCCGCTGCGATCGCCACCGCGTCACCCGAGGCAATACCCGACAGGGAGATGTTGTCGGAGGAGCCCGAGTTGGTCACCTGGGTCGTGGTGCCGTCAGGGTTCGTGACGGTGTCGGACTCCTTCTTGCCGGAGCCCAGTGCGTCGAGCAGGTCGCCGACCGTGGTGTCGGTGACTGGTCCCGTGTAGTCGCCAGGAGGGGTGAACTCGGAGGAGTTCTTCAGCGCGCGGTACTTCGTGTTCGCAATCGTGCGAACCGTGTTCATCCGGTCGTAGAGGTTCTGGCCCGGGCACTCGTTGTAGTGGAAGTCCCGGTGTGCGTTAATGTTCGGGAACATCCCGCCCTGGCCAGCGCGATACTTGCTGCCCTTGAAATCGAAGTCGGCGTAGTGGTAGCTCGAGCCCATCGGATCGAACCCGGAGACGGCAGCCTTCCAGCCGATGATGTCGCCCAGCGCCTGCAGCGACGCCTGCGTCGGCACCGCAGTCTGGTAGTTGCCCAGCACGGACACGCCCCAGGTGTTCTGGTTGAAGCCACCCACGTGCGCGCCCTGGACCGCGCGGTCGAGCCCGCCGTAGCGGCCTTCGTAGATGTTGCCGTACTTATCGACCATGGCGTTGTAGCCCACGTCGCCCCAGCCCAGGGTGTAGGTGTGGTAGTTCCAGATGCCGCGGACGATGCCCGGCGCCTGCGCCTCGGTGTAGTTGTTGGAACCAGCGGTATGGTGGACCGTCGCGGCCGTGACCGGCGCGGTGTACGTCGGGTTGCTGTTCTTGCCCGCACCCCACTGCGCGCGGGTGATGACCTTCGGCATCCCGTAGGTGTAGGAGTCGACGACTGGCTTGATGTTGCCGTTGACGGTGCCGGTGCCGCCGTCGATAAATACGGCCTGGATGTCGGTGGCCGCGTTCGGAGCGGTCGAGTCCTTCCGGCCGTTCTCCAGGAGGTCAACGTTGCCCGTGGAGACCTGGATACGCTTCGTCGGCTCGACGAAGATCGGCTCGGTGCCGAACGTGTCCGTGCCGGGTGCAGCGTCGAGCGGATCCATCTCGAACCACTCCGTCCACGTGCCGTCGGCACGCTGAGCGCGAACGAACGCCGCGATGTCGCGGTCGCCCTTCCACGTCAGGCCAAACAGGGTGAACTCGCGGTCGCGAGTGAACTCCTTGACCACGCGACGCTCCTCGGTCTCCCCGCCCTGGGTGCGCACCGCCGCGTCATCCACGGTGATATTTGCGCCGGTGGCGAAGGACTCGCTGGCGTTATAGACGTCCATCTGCGCCGGTGCCGCCGACTGGACCTGGACAATGTGGTTGCCGCCGAACGCTCCGGCGACAACGAGGGCCACGGACATCACCGCAGCCATCAGAGGGCGCATCCTGGAGGATTGCCCATTCAGGCGCTTCCGCTGTTGCACGTTTTAACTCCTGTGGCTATAGGGATAAAGGTTACTCCAGTGAAGTGTAGTGCAAGTTAAAGTCTCAAGTGATTCTTGAGGCTTGGCGTGTCGTGCGGAGGGGCGTCGAAAAGAAGTGTGACAAAATGGCCGTATGACTTACGACCTCATTGTTGTTGGATCCGGATTTTTCGGCCTCACCGTGGCAGAGCAGGCCGCCAGCGAGCTAGGCAAGCGGGTGCTCGTGGTGGAGAAGCGCAACCACATCGGCGGCAACGCCTACTCCGAAAAGGAGCCGGAAACCGGCATTGAGGTGCACAAGTACGGTGCGCACCTGTTCCACACCTCCAACGAGCGCGTGTGGGAGTACGTCAACCGCTTCACCTCCTTTACCGACTACCAGCACCGCGTCTTCGCGATGCACGACGGCACCGCCTACCAGTTCCCAATGGGTCTGGGCCTGATCAACCAGTTCTTTGGCAAGTACTACTCGCCGGACGAGGCCCGCAAGCTGATCGAGGAGCAGCGCGAGGGCCGCGATCCCGCCGAGGCTACGAACCTCGAAGAGCGTGGCATCGCGCTGATCGGCAAGCCGCTGTACGAGGCATTCGTGAAGCACTACACCGCCAAGCAGTGGCAGACCGATCCCACCGAACTACCGCCGGAAATCATCTCCCGCCTGCCAGTTCGCTACACCTTCAATAACCGCTACTTCAACGACAAGTACGAAGGCTTGCCCGTCGACGGCTACGCCGCCTGGCTCGAGAACATGGCCGACCACGAACTTATCGACGTCCGCCTCGACACCGACTGGTTCGACATTCGCGACGAATTCACCGGGATCCCAGTGGTCTACACTGGTCCACTCGACCGCTACTTCGACTATGCCGAAGGTCACCTCGGCTGGCGCACCCTCGACTTCGAACAGGAAGTACTGGACACAGGCGACTTCCAGGGCACCTCGGTGATGAACTACAACGACGCCGACGTCCCCTACACCCGCATCCACGAGTTCCGCCACTTCCATCCAGAGCGCACCGAGTACCCAACGGACAAGACGGTGATCGTGAAGGAGTACTCCCGCTTCGCCACGGACGACGACGAGGTCTACTACCCAATCAACACCCCCGAAGACCGCGCCAAGCTGCTGAAATACCGCGAACTCGCCGCCGAGGAATCCCGCAAGAACGGCGTCCTGTTCGGCGGCCGCCTGGGCACCTACCAGTACCTGGACATGCACATGGCCATCGGCGCTGCCCTGTCCCTGTTCGACAACCACCTGCGCCCCCACTTCGAGGACGGCGAGCCGCTGGACCAGAAGCGCGGGCACTAGGGGTTCGCTTGGGGTTTCGGCGGGGTCTTGAGGGGTGAGTGCCAAAGGACGCACCCGTTTATATCTAGAACATTTCTTACCTGCTAGTTTGAATGTCTAGGGTAATTCGGGTTGTGTCTATTGGCACTCTTTCTCTTGTACGCGCACCAAAATCCCGCGTCGACTTCGCGCGACCTGGGGAAACGTCTCGGCGCCCAACCGAAATTCGGGGATTTGGTGCGCGCAGCTCTTGGCCCTACGCTACGGCTTCTTCCTATCGGTGATGCGTACCAGGCAGCCAGCGGCTGCGCCCACCAGCGCGGCCCACAGAATATTCGGCACAGGTCCTGCCACGATCAGTGCGATGCATGCCAGCGTCGCCGTTGCCATCAAAGTCAACCAAGTGATTCTTGCCGAAGGCATCGCGGCGCTGGGCTCTGCGTCTCAAGTGCGTCGCCTCCGCTCGGCGAACTCATCGAGCAAATCCAACACGTCGGGGGCTCGCCAGGCGCGGGTGCGTCTGTCCAGCTGTGCTCCGGTAACGATGCCGACCTGCGCGAGTGCTTCGAGCGCATTTCCTGCTGAGGTCTGCGTCGCTCCTAATTCCTCTACCACAATCCGCGTGGTGATTACCGGCCGCTGCAACAACAACGGGAGCACTCTCCATACAAGGGCATCGGAGCGTGCCGCCAACTGTTGCTTCCACTCATCCAGCAGCGTATTCAGTTCATTTGCGATCCACGTGCCGTACTCGACGGCTTCGAGCGCACTTGCTGCGAAAAGGTTGACGATCTGGTCGGCGTCACCTTGCCGGTATGCGTCCAGTGCAGCAAAGTAGCCATCAATATGGGACAGCAAACCTGCAGAGATTGGCACCGACCCATTGACACTGATGCCGTGGGTTTTCAGCAACACATGAACGAGGGCTCTCCCTGTCCTCCCGTTTCCGTCCGCGAAGGGGTGGATGGTTTCCAACTGAGCGTGTGTAATCGCGGCCTGCGCCAACGCTGGGATGTCGCGGCGCGACATGAACCTCTCCAGATCCGCCAACAGCTCCGGTACATGATCGTGGTGCGGCGGAACGAACAATGCACCGCCCGGGTGGTGGTTGTCCGGTCCACCGATCCACACCGGCTGCTCGCGCAGTCGACCTGCGATCCTCGGTGCAGCGTCCTGCAGAAGCACACTGTGCATTGCCAACAACGTTTCAGTTGTTGCTGTATCAACTGCAATCGCCCGTTGCATCTGTCGAACATTCGCCACGATCAGCTTTGCATTGGCCGACCCCGAACCAGAAAGTTCCGCTTCAAATATCTTGCGAGACGAAGAGGTAAGCTGTTCAATTCTGCTCGATGCGACGGATTCACCGCGCAGCAAAAGTGGGATAAAAGGAATGAGGTCTGTGGCGTGTGTGGCGTCGAAACGCGTCACCGCGATGGTTGCTCGATCCCCGGCTGCAAGCGTTTCAGGGCGTAGCTGCAATTCCTCGTCAGCGATGCGCGGGACTATGGCGCTCTCGTACTCTCGCGGCGTACGTAGCTGCGCCCGACGCGAAATATTCTCGGTTGCAGCCTGCCACGGCAAAGTCTCATAAGTCACACTCGGCCACACCATACGTCATAAGTTAGCATGCAAAGTTGTGATGTCGTACCCAACCTATAAACTTAGCTATCTATCCTTTGCTATTTGAGGCAACATCAAAGGATAGGTGGAAAGCGCACCTGCTCCCAATGATTGCCTCACCATCTGTACCGAATGGGTGAACAATTGCCAGCCTGGGCATGATGGCAGTGCATCGAACGCCGATAGCTCATTACATGTTCTACCTTTTTATGCAGAAGAACGAGGTAAATATGGAGCAACCATCTGTGCGGGTCCCCACCAGCTTGACTGTGGGGAATTCAGGGATTTGGTGCGCGCCACTCTTGGCCCGACGTAACGCTAATATTTCTTCGTATTGGGGTTACCTGGAGGTGCGCCTCGTGGTCGTCTCCAAGAAGGCAGACATGGTGTGTGGCTCGGTTTTGAAGATGCCGCACGCTGTTCATGCAGTGGTAGATTTCTCCGCGTTTCGCCGAGAAAGCATGATTGGCTAACTGGTAAGAATTTTTATGTAGCAACGCGGTCCAAAGCCCGAAATCAGACTTAGCGATGAACTGATCCCGTGGGTAATCTCCTGCAAAATCATTGTATTGCAGCGTTCTGTCGATGCTTTTCTGGCAGTATTGAGACAAGTTTGGATAGAAGTCCTCCCACCATCGGTCAGATCCGGTGATGTGGACGAGGGCCCGTCGAGAATATTCCGAAGACCTACCCCAACGGAGCCAACCCGTGTGAGGTATCTGGATGCAACCGCAGCATTCCAGGTATACGCGCGCTGAGCTTTTGCAATCTCGTCTCTAGTGCGGTGCATGAACGGGTCCATGCGGCCAGTCCCGAAGAGCACATCAAGTTCTAATTGTGCCGGATCTAGATCCATGCTCGACACCCCCCTAAAGCAAAGCGCCGACCAGGTTGTGAAAATAAATCACGCCTCCTGGCCAGCTGATGTTCATTAGCATAATGCGGAGAGTGGGAGGCCGGTCAAGCTGTTGAGACTCGCCGTGGCCTGCCTCGGCCATTTTGATCAATATCGGCATGGGGGTTCGTAGAAGGCGATGAGCGGATAGCGCCGATCACGCTGAAGGGCCAGGTCCGGCGGAAGGCACAAGTCACACTCACGCGTTACTGCTCAGCGGCTGTATGGACTTCGCTGCGCGTCGTTTGCTTCACCAGATTTGAGCGGATGCCTGCGCGGATAATCTCGAGGATGCAAGCCGCTTTTACGGCGCTGGATGCCTCATAAAGCATGTATGCCTCGACCGGGAGTACGGAATTAAGCATTTGGGCAGCTTGGATAATGACCGCTGCGCCAACCAAGAATTTCCAATTCATCTCATAAAACGCGAGCGTGGCCAGGGTGCACACGGTGCCCACCAAGATTGCCTCAGGGTACGGCCACGCATGGGCAGTGAGGAAGCGCCCCGCAGTAAGGATGAGAAAGGCGGCGACGATCGCGCCGGGGATTGAGAACCTGCTCGTATCTTGGCGGAGAACAAACGCAGGATTGGCCTGCTCTATACGGGAAATGATGAGGACGTAGATTCCTGCGAGCAGTAACCCCGCCGGAAGCGGAATCCAAACGTGCATAAACGATTCTGGGCTGGGGGCCAGGACCATGGGCACAATGATTGCGATGAGCCCCAGCAGGCCGGTTGCACTGGCGATAACAGCAAACCGACGGGGTAGTGGCCGCAAGAGCAGTGCCACTATTCCAAACACCAACGCGGAAAATGGCCCGAAGGTGCTGATGATGCTTCCTATCAGTGATTCAGGCTCCGATGCTGTATCCGGAACTTCGAGGAAGTAGTCGAGAAAGATAGCTAGTAACGGAAGGAAATGAAACATGTGGAAACACCTAGCGGCATGTAGCTACTAATAGGTATGCCATAAATGTACGGGACTGCATCTGTACGTGTAGGACGTTGCCGATAGATTCGGTGGGGCGCGGTACCTGGCACGCCACCTCGTCTCTTGGCTGGTCAGCTTGCAGGTTGCTCAGTTTCCGGCGGCTCAGGGTTATCGTCGAGCGGATACAACAACCACTGGAGGATATAGGTGGCAATGGCGGGCAAGCTAAATAGTTGCGCTACTGCGTACCACCAACGGATTGTTTCTGGGCTGCGACCGTAGCGTTCTGCGAGCCCCGCACAGACTCCTGCAATGACGCGTCCGCGTGATGTCCTGTAGTAAGGCCTGCGCATGTTATTCCCTTCAGACGAAATGGCGGGTCGAAATCACTGTGTCAGAGCTTAATGGATGGGTGCCGACGACGATATGAACAACGAGCGCGCTCACTCCTGGTGACAGGGAAGCTCAGGGCCGCTTGCGTCGGACAAGCACCAAACCGGTTCCGATCAGTGCGTCCTACCCATCGCTAAAGAGAATGTATCCGCCTTTTACTTCGCCGGGTCGACGAACGTCGATACGAGGTAGCGGTTGATGATGCCCCTGCTGTCACCTGCTTTGAAGGTGGCTAGCCGACTCCAGCTACGCGGGCGCTAGGGGACTGCGCGCTTCACACTTTCTATAGGTTAGGCAAGCCTATATAATTTACGGGGTGAGTTTTAGGTCTTTTCTTGCAACCGTCGTCCGGAGTGAACGTATTGCGCCGAGTTTCCAGCGGGTGACGTTCACCGGGATCGACGCCATGGGGCCCGCCGTTCCGATCAGAGATTTGCGTATCAAGCTGCTGATCCCGCCTGCCAGCGGTCTGTTCGAGCTTCCCGAAGAGGGGTGGTGGGACACATGGCGTGCGATGCCGGAGCACACGCGCGGACACCTGCGTACCTATTCCATTCGGGAGTTCCGGCGAAGTGCTGACAGCCCTGACGAAGTGGATGTGGATTTTGTTTTGCACAGCGATAGTCCCGGTCCCGCCTCGGCGTGGGCACAAGACGCACACCCTGGACAGCAGCTGCTGATTATTGGACCAACCCGCGACGATGATTCCGGTGTTGGTATTGAATTTAACCCCGGATCTGCTGGGATTGCCCGTCTTTACGGCGATGAAACCGCGTTGCCTGCAATGGCTCGTATCCTGGAGGATTGGCCCGAGGGGCTCGCTGGTTCGGTTGATATCGAGGTGCCCGCCGGCAATCACCTGCCCATCGACTCCCCTTCACAGGTTGATGTCCGGTGGCATTTTCGTGCAGAGGGGGACTTCGACTATGGAGGCTTGCTTCTTGCGCAGCTGAAACAGGAAGTTGGATCCCGTTGTGCCTCCGCTTCGTTGGAAAATGGAGAACCTGGTCTTGTGGATGAAGCCCAGCTCGATGAAGTCTGGGAGACACCCACGTATTCCAGCAGTGGAGAATTGATAGGTCCCACGTCGGATACTGCAGGGCACACCTATTACTGGATCGCAGGGAAGAACACGGCTGTGACGGCGATGCGGCGGCTCCTGGTGAAAGAGGCGGGTGTGCCTCGCCACCACGTGTCGTTTATGGGGTATTGGCGATAACGGGGTTACAAAGTGGATAAACGTGTAGGGCTTGTCGCTTTCCTTGCGGCTTCCACCGTGTGCGCGGCATTAGTGTCTCTTCTGTTCGGGGCGCGTGAAATGGGTTTCGGGGCAACGTTGGGCGCGGTTCGCGACGGAATTGTGTTGGCATTCTCGGGAGGAGTCGAAAGGCTTGAGGCCTCCAGCGACGAGGCGAAGATCATTGCACAGCTTCGGGTTCCGCGCACCCTGCTAGGCCTGTTGGTGGGGGCAGCCTTGGGCACAGCGGGGGCGTTGCTGCAGGGACACACCCGAAACCCGCTCGCAGACACAAACTTGCTGGGTGTAGGCCCTGGTGCGGCGCTTGCGGTGGCTGCAGCCATTTCCTTTCATGGCTCAATGACGGTGTTGGGCACTGTTGGGGTGGGATTCCTCGGCGCAATACTTGCGGTGGCGCTCGTGTTCACACTCAGTATGAGGAGCCTGGGATCGAGCCCGATCATGGTTGTGCTCGGTGGTTCTGCGCTGGGCGCGGTTTGTAGTGCGCTTACCAGCGGCATCGTGCTGACGAATACACAAAGCCTCAACGAGATGCGGTTTTGGACGGCGGGCGCTATCGCTGGGCGTGACATGCAGGTGGTCGCGGTGCTTGCCCCGGTGATTCTCCTCGGACTAGTGGGGGCCTTCGCCATGGCAAACAGGGTGAACCTCCTGAACTTGGGAGACGATGTGGCAAGCGCACTTGGCGTGAGCGTCCCCCTCTCGCGGGCCGTGGGCATCGTCCTGGTTGCATTGCTCACGGGTGCCGCGGTGGCTGGGGCGGGCCCAATCGGGTTCGTCGGTCTGGTTGTTCCACACCTTGTGCGCGCCTTCACGGGGCCCGATTACCGCTGGGTACTACCGTGTTCCGCGTTGGCTGGGGCCACGTTGCTTTTGCTTGCCGACGTTATCGGCCGCGTCATCGCCAGGCCCGGCGAATTGCAGGTGGGCATCACGCTCGCCTTCGTTGGTGCCCCATTCGCCCTGTACCTCTTGCGCAAAGGGGCGAAACTGTGATGCGGGTTTTCGTGACGAATGGTGTCCTTGCGGTGTTGGCTCTCGCCGCGGCCCTTAGCGGCGTTATAGTCGGGGACTTCGGGCTTACGGTGCGGGATGTCGCTTCTGCGCTCATGGGCCAATCCACAGAATTGGCTCGTACGGTGATTGTTCAGTGGCGTCTGCCGCGGGTGGTAACTGCTTTGGGAGTAGGAGCTGCGCTTGGTTTTGCGGGGGCGATCTTCCAGACCATCACGAGGAATCCATTGGCGAGCCCAGACATCTTGGGCGTCACTTCGGGTGCCTCCGCTTTCGCATTGACTGCGTTACTTGCTGGTGGAAGCTCCGGAATGCTGCTGCATCTTCTGGGGGTCCCGCTCAGTGCGTTCCTCGGTGGATTAGCAGTGTCTGCGGCAATCTGGTGGCTGAGCCGTGGCGCGGGTCTCGGGTCTTTCCAGCTTGTCTTCGCCGGGATCATTATCAATGCACTGGCGATGGCATATACCTCGTTCCTGCTCGTTCGCGCCGACTATCGTGACGTGGGCAAGGCGCAGGCGTGGGTGACCGGCTCGGTGGGTTCTGCTAGCTGGCGCGATGCACTCGCCGTACTTATTGCGCTGGCAGTCGTCGTTCCGTTCTTGCGGTGGGCAGCCTTCAATCTACAGGCGCTCTCGCTCGGGGAGGATACGGCTGCTGGCCTCGGGGTGGAGCCCCGGCATATGCAACTCATCCTCATGCTCATGGCTGTAGTGCTGGCATCGGTGGCCGTCGCGGCGTCTGGTCCGATAGCTTTTGTGGCGTTTGTTGCGCCACAGATTGGACGCAAGATCACACAAGCAGCAACGCCACCTTTAGGAACAGCGATGCTCGCTGGCGCGGCGATTGTGTCTGGCGCAGACTTAGCAGTGCGCACCCTGGTGCCGGGGAACTTGCCGGTGGGCATAGCTACAACTGCGATTGGTGGCGCAGCACTGCTCTACACACTGCTACGCGCAACACGAAAGGTGTCCGTATGATGCTTCAGGTTCGAAATCTCAAGGTGAGTTATGGGGCTTCCGTCATCGTTGACGGCATTGATCTCGACGTGCCCCAAGGCGGTGTCACCACAATCATCGGCCCCAACGGTTGCGGCAAGTCAACGCTGTTGCGAGCTACAGCAGGGCTTATTGCGCGCGATGGCGGCACGGTAATGCTGAACGGCGTAGACACGTCGAAAATGAAGCGCCGAGAGATTGCGCGTCAGCTAGCAGTATTGCCACAGACGCCTGTCGCCCCCGAGGGACTGACGGTTCGTGACTTGGTCAGCCGCGGACGCCACCCGCATCAGTCTTGGCTACGACAGGCTTCTGCTGAGGATGCGCGTGCGGTTGATGCGGTGATGGAACTGACCAATATTGCAGAGTTTGCAGATCGTCCACTCGAACGGCTTTCTGGCGGACAGCGCCAGCGTGCCTGGATCGCGATGGTCTTGGCGCAGGACACTCCGCTCGTGTTTTTGGACGAGCCGACGACATACCTCGACCTGTCTCACTCCGTCGAGGTCTTGTCGCTCGTACGTCGACTCGCTGATCAAGAGGGGCGAACCGTGCTCATGGTGTTGCATGATTTGAACCTCGCAGCACGCTACTCGGATCAACTTATCGTGATGCAGCGTGGCGAGGTTCGTGCGGTCGGTGCGCCTGCCGAGGTGGTCACGGAGACTTTGCTGAACAGCGTTTTTGATCTGCCTGCTGTCGTGGCAACCGACCCGGTAAATGGGGGCCCACTGGTTGTCCCCCGGTAAGCACCACTTCTAGAGCGACTTTTTGATTTGCTCGATTGCGTACGGGATGGTGAGGGGGTTCGGCATGCTCATTGCATTGGCGGTATCGGTGTCTAGCCAGTAGACCCCGCCACGCTTGTTGACATCAAGGTCCATGAAATTCTCGTCGTTCTTCAGCGCATCGATTGCGCCGTAGTAGTCCAGCACGAAGAGGTAGTCCACGTCGTTGAAGTCGACGTAGTTTTCAGGCGACCAGTCGAGGAAGAAGCTGGAGCCATCGCCGTTGAACTTCTCTGGGATCTTGAAACCAAGCTTTTCAATGAAGGAGCCGCGGCCGTCGCCCGAGGTGTATACGCCAAACTTTCCGTCGTAAGGCATGCCGATTACCGCTGTTTTGCCTTGCAACTCAGGGTGAGCTTCGCGGAAATCTTGGAAAGCCTGCTCGGAAGCGGCGATGAGTTTTTCGCCTTCGGCTTCCTTATTCAACGCCTTGGAGATTTCCTTAATCTGCTCATCCCACGGCACTTGCCAATCTTCGTATGCATCCGAGTGGAAGGTAGTTGGCGCAATTTGCTCGAGCAGCGCCTTCTTGTCAGCTTCGAGACCACTGTTCACCGCAATGATCTTTGTCGGGTTGAGCGAGGCAACTCTTTCGGCAGTGTCGGTGCTGAACTCGGTGGTCGTATCCCGGATCGGGTTTGGGTCGACTGTGAGTTTGTCCTTGGCCCATGGTCCAAGTCCGGAAGGGTCTCCCGAACCTTCCTGTTGCCAGGTGGCGTAACCGACCGGTTGTTCACCGAGCGCAAGGACCGTATCGACGTCGCCGAGACCCATTGTCACAATGCGCTCCTCTGACCCGTTGGCATTGGAGGTTTCGGGAGCGGTTGTCGAATCGCTTGATCCGGTGGAGCAGCTGGCAAGCATGAGCGCCGCAGTGAACGTGGCTGCGATCCCCTTCAGGGCGCGAGGGGTAAAGAGTGTCAAGGTTGCACCTTTCGTAGGTGGTTAAAGAATTTCGCGTTAGGTCTCCCTGACCTAACGTGACCACTCTAAGGTATGCCTTGCCTAATGGGCAATCCTTGTCTAGGCGCTCGGGACCGGGTCGACGAACGTCGATACGAGGTAGCGGTTGCTGTCGGAGCGGTTGATGATGCCCACGACGGTGCCGTCATCCGCCACAACCAGCGCCTTCTTTAGGTGTTTATCGGCGAGGACGGAGGAGATGTGCCCGAGGTCGTTGTTGACGTTGACCGTGATGACGGACTTGGTCGCGATGGAGACGATTGGCCGGTCGAGGACTACGGCGACGTCGGTACCGAACTCCGTCGAGTCGTTGTGCGCGAGCAGCGCATACGGTGTGGTGAGCGCCGGGACGGAGTCGCCGATGACGTCTCGAGCACGTCGCCGTCGGAGACGAAGCCCGTGGTGGGCGTCATGACGGCCGAGCCCAGCATGTATGCCGTGGCGAGCCACTGGACAGTCGAGACGCCAATGTTGAAGTCGGCCATGATGTTGGTGAAGCCGACGTTGAGGAACGTTTCATTAAACGTAGCGATAAACGCAGCAAGCGCCGCCGCAAACATAATGGACAGCGGCCGATTTTCTGCAGCCTGAGCTGCCGAGGATGGAGACGTAGCCATGAAGCCTCTCTCAGTCGAGCGGATAGGAATGGCTTCGGTGGCGTTAGCGGATTTACGCGCGGCTATCCCGGCAGCGGGACCGCACAACGTGTCTCGTATTCCAGGCCAGGGGCAAGGCTGTAGCAGATTTTCGGTTTTGGTAGGAGTGGATTTCAAAGTGGCGAGTAAAACCATTCCAAACTGCCGAGTAAAAGTATTTCAAAATGACGAGTGAAACCATTTCAAAGTGCGGAATAGGCAGTTCATGGCTATGATTTATCCTCATGGTGGATTCGTATATTGCCCGCATTGCGGACGCTCAATTAGAGGCAGCGCTTCGGCGGCAAGGTGGGGTGCTCATCCAGGGACCAAAAGGCTGCGGGAAAACAGAGACGGCAAGCCGACAAGCGGGAAGCATTTTGAATGTTGAAACCGATCACAGCGTCCCATTGGCGATGGCTACCGATCCACGGTTGCTGCTCGATGGGGAGGCACCTCGCCTTTTCGACGAGTGGCAACTGCATCCTCGCCTGTGGGATTTTGCGCGACACGAAATTGATCGACGCAAAGCGAAAGGGCAGTTCATTTTCACAGGCTCGACAGCGCCTGGGGTGAACGCGACTCGCCACTCCGGGGCAGGTAGATTTGCGCGATTGACGATGTCGACCATGACTCTATTTGAATCGGGCGAATCGGATGGCTCGGTATCTTTGCGGGATGTCGTTGCTGGCAAGTCTCCTGCTTTTGCAACTCCGCCACTCGCATTTGCGGATTTAGCGAATCGGATGTGTCGTGGTGGCCTGCCCTACAACGTGGATCTTTCTTTGGAAGATGCCATTCAAAACGTCCGCGACTACATGCAAACAGTTGCGGGCGTAGACATTCACACGGTTGGGGATGTGACTCGCGACTCGGAACGGGTTCGTAGAGTTTTGCGCTCTATTGCAAGAGCCGTCGCGACAGAGCTTAACCTACAGACGATTGCAACCGACGTCGAAGTGAGTCGCGATACAGCGCGTGACTACCTTGACGCACTTTCTCGGATTTTCGTCTCCGTGGATCAACCAGCCTGGTCGACTCACCTGAGGACAAAAGCAACGTTGCGAAAGTCTCCCAAGCGTCACCTCGCTGACCCTTCGTTCGCCATGGCTGTCCTTGAGCGAGGCCCACATCATCTGATGCAGGATGCCCGCTATTTTGGGCAACTGTTTGAGTCGCTCGTTGTGCACGAACTACGCGCGTTGACTGGCAAGACGGTGTACCACGCAAGGCTGAATACCAAGCTCGAAGTGGATGCTGTAGTCAGCTTTGACGATGTTGATCTACTCGTCGAAGTGAAGCTTGGCTATACGCCAGAGATTCTTGACCACGCCGCAGATACGCTTAAACGGTTTGCGGATCAGCTTGAACGGGAAACAGTTTTGCTCATCGTGACCTCAGGGGGTCCGGTCCACAGGCGTGCGGACGGTGTGATTGTTGCGCCGATTGGGGCGTTGGGTCCGTAGCGAAGGGGGTGACGTGCTGTTCCGCGGGTGGTGGTCACTGAAAAAGTTGGGCGGGGAACTTTTTCAAAAGGATAGGAGGGGAAACCTCTGTACCATGTGCACATGGAACCTCGAAGCATTCTCCGGACCTACGCGACGGCGATGGTTGTGTGCCTCGCGCTGGCGATCGGTACGCAGATCCTGCTCGGTAGCTCCGTGGACTTCATGACTATGACCATGGTGTGCGGCATCGTGGAGGCATCGACGGCGCTGCTTGCGCTGGGCGGAGCAGCCTGGTTCACGCAAGCTGCGTGGGGGCGCGGCTACAGAAGGGCAGTTGTGACGGCGTGGGTAGCCGCGGTGTGCCTGGTGGTCGGGTGGGGGTCGATGGCGGTGGCGCGGTGGGAAGAGTATCGGGCGGAGATGTCCCTGCCGATCATCAACCTCTTTATGTTCCTCATTCCCATCGGCCTGGTGGTGTTGTTGAGCGCGGTCCAGCTGGTGCGGAGGCGCTAGCGCTGCGCACCTTTAATAAGGAACACCACTCCCACGATCGCGCAGGCGGCCGCGATGATAGCGCCTGTCGAGCCTGAGATGAACATGACAGCAAACGCTGAGAGCAAAATTCCTGCCCCGCCAATTAAGAAATCCATAGGTTGCAAGGCTAGTGCATGTCAGTAGACTTCGGTGACCTTGGAGGGGTCGCCGAGGCGCTCGCCGGCGAGTACGAGGCCGAGGAAGCAGAGTGGTACGACGTAGCCGAGCACGATCCAGAAGGTGTGCAGGCGCGGGCCGCATGCGCGGGCGATGCCGACGCCCACCAGGGTGCCCACGGTGTTCATGAGGAGGTCGTCGATATCTGAGTAGCCGAGCGAGAAGATGTATTGTCCCGTTTCGACGGCCAGGCTCAGCCCGAACCCGAATAGGATGGCCCAGCGGGCGTCGCGGAAGGCAACGTATGCGAGCACGCCGATGGGGATGAAGAAGGCGATGTTGCCGCCGTAGCCGAAGATGGGCGCGAACCAGGATTGGGCGTCGTGAAGCTCGGCGAGGGGTTGCAGCGAGAGGCCGCGGCGGCGTTGGTTGGCTGGATCCCAGAGGTAGCCGATGCGGAAGAACGCTTTACACATTGTTAACGCAATGACGACGCAGCAGTAGGCGGCGAGTGCTCCGAGGGCTTTGCGGTTCATGGTTGCAACCTAGCACAGTTTCACACCAGTCACAGGGGTAACGGTGGGGGCGTCGAAAGGCTGCCCTGAACTGCGTAAACGGAAAAGCGAGATAGTGGGTGAAAATAAATGCTTGACTTTCACCCACTAATTCTTTAAAGTAAACAGCAAGTTAACAAACGGTCAACAAAGTAAATGAAACCGAAGGGAGAGTGTCATGAAGTTCCTCAAATACTTGCTCACGTACGATACGCGCACGATCCTTGAGGCGATCGACCGCGCATCGAACTAACAACTAACACAGAGCGAACGCGAACTGGCGGGCACCGACGAGGGGGTTGGTGCCCGCCAGATTTTTCATGTGCACCCACATATGAGAGCGCCGAACATGCACCGGCGCCCGCGAACGCACTACGCTTAGGGCGAAACTCTAACTAGGCACCGAAAGTGAGACCTGTGGAAACCACGACTGCAGTAGAAGTCCTTCAGCGAGTGCTGATGCCGAAGAAGGGCGAACCGCACGACGTTCGCATGCTGTACCTCATCGAGGCAGAGCAGAACAAGCAGCGCTTGACGTGGGCGGACCGGACGAGCGTATCCATCCCCGCCGGGGAGGAAGTTTCCTTCGAGACGTACTTCAACGCGTTCCCGGCATCCTATTGGCGGCGCTGGTCGCAGCTGGAAAACGTTGTGCTGGCGATGGAAGTTGAGGGGCAGGCGACTGTCTCCATTTACCGTTCGAAGCACGACGGTAAGCGCATCGCTGTGCAAAACGCTGAGGCCAGCGACGGCGTGCTGGAGGTAGTGCTGCCGCTGCGCAACTTCGAGGACGGCGGCTGGCTGTGGTTCGACGTCACGGCGGAAACGGACACGACGATCCGCAACGCGGGTTGGTTCTCTGACAAGGAGCCGGAAGCACAGACGATGCCGGACGGCACGACCACCGGCCCGGAGCCGAAGCAGGTCGCGGTGGGCATCCCGACGTTCAATAGGCCTCGCGACGCCGTCAACGCCCTGCACGCGCTGGCAGAGGACCCGTTCGTGCTCGAATCCATCTCCGATGTGCTGATGCCCGACCAGGGCAACCAGCACCCGTCGGACCTGCCGGACTTCAAGGAAGCGGAGAAGAACCTGCAGGGCAAGCTGCAGATCTTCCGCCAGGGCAACCTAGGCGGCTCGGGCGGCTACGGCCGCATCATGTACGAGGCGCTGCGCACCACGGACGCCCCATACATCCTCTACATGGACGACGACATCGCGATCGAGCCGGATTCGATCCTGCGCGCGGTGCAGGCCGCCCGCTACGCGAAGGCCCCGATCCTGGTCGGCGGCCAGATGCTGAACCTTCAGGACCGGTCGCAGCTGCGGACGACGGGAGAGGCCGTCGATAAGGATGTGTTCATGTTCCGCGCCGCGGAGCACGCGGTGTACGACCACGACTTTGCCAAGTACCCGCTGGGCTACCTCGGCACCGAGGAAGAAGAGCTGGACCCTCGCAAGACCACGTCGCGTGCCCTGCACCGCCGCGTCGATGTGGACTACAACGGCTGGTGGATGAACCTCTTCCCACGCGTCGTCGCGGAGAAGCTCGGCCTTCCGATGCCGCTGTTCATCAAGTGGGACGACAACGAATACGCCCTGCGCGCCAAGCAGGCCGGCTTCCCCACGGTGACGTGGCCGGGCGTGGCAATCTGGCACATGGCCTGGGCAGATAAGGACGATGCCATCGATTGGCAGGCGTACTTCCACATGCGTAACCGCCTCATCGTCGCCTCCCTGTACGGACCGGAGGCCCCGGACGCGATGCTGAAGAACATGCTGAAGTCCACCTACAAGCACATCATGTGCATGGAGTACTCCACCATGGCCATCCAGCTGGAGGCCATGAAGGACTTCCTCGCAGGCCCGGACCAGCTGTTCGACATCCTCGAGACCTCGCTGCCGCGCATCCAGAAGATCCGCGCCAACTACGACGACGCCAAGGTCGTCTCCTCCGCAACGGAGCTGCCAGCGCCGACGGGCGCGCCGGGCGTACCCACCAAGAACATCGGCGGGCGCCTGGCCAAGCTGAAGAAGATCCCGTGGGCGGTCAAGGCGCTGCGCCACCAGTTCACCCAGGAGAACCAGGAGCACTGGGAGGCGCCGCAGCTGAACCTCACCGCGGAGGAGGCCCGCTGGTTCACGCTGGCCCGCCTCGACTCGGCGACGGTGGCCACGGCAGGTGGCACGGGTGTGGCATTCCGCAAGCGCAACAAGGCGCTTGCCGACGACCTGCTGCGCGAAACCAAAGCGCTACAGGAAGAAATCAAGGAGCGCTGGCAGGAACTGCGCCAGCAGTACCAGAGCGCGAAACCGGCGCTGACCAGCGCAGAGAACTGGGGGAAGGTGTTCGATGAGCAAGCGTGAGGCTGATATCCTCGTCGCGATCCAGAACGCGGCGTACACCCCGGCAGCCGTCAAGGCTGCCAGAGGCTTGAGCCACTTCGGCGAGCACGACCTTGGCTGGTTGGCCGTCGCGGGGCTCGGGGCGGGCGTCGATAAGAAGAGGCGCTCGAAGTGGCTGGCGCTGGGCGTGGGCACCTTCGTGGCGCACGCGGCGAGCGTCGTCATCAAGCGGATTGTGCGGCGCCCAAGGCCGCATGACCCCCGCGTGAACATTGGCGTGGCCACCCCGTCGAAACTGTCGTTCCCTAGCTCGCATGCGACGAACACGGGCGCGGCCGCGGTGCACCTGATGGACATCACGGGCAAGAAATGGCCGCTGCTGCTCGTACCGGTGATGATGTTCTCCCGCAACCTCCTTGGCGTCCACTACCCGACGGATACTATTGTCGGTGCTTTGCTCGGCGCCGGGTGCGCCAAAGCGACGATCAAGGTGGAAAGGCAGCTGAAGTGAGCAACACGCAACCGCACGAACCCTTTTTGAAGCCGGAGCCCCACACTGAGGGCGTGGACTACCAGCAGGTACGCGTCCCGCCGAAGAACCTTCCCGACGCCATGGTGAAGGGCCTTCGCCCGAAGCAGTGGGTGAAGAACGTCCTGGTGCTGGCGGCTCCGCTGGCCGCTGGGACGGAGGCCTGGACGTCCCGCACCGCGCTGGACGTGCTGCTGGCGTTCGTGGTGTTCTGCTTCGGCGCCTCCTCGATCTACCTGGTCAACGACGCCCGCGACGTGGACAGTGACCGCGAGCACCCGACGAAGCGCTTCCGCCCGATCGCCTCGGGCATGCTGCCGATCAACCTGGCCTACGCGATGGCGGTGGTGCTCATCGTCGCAGCGCTTGGCCTTTCCTTCTTAGCGACGGACGGCTTCGCCCTCGCCCTCGTGATTGGCATCTATATTGCGCTGCAGCTCGGCTACTGCTTCGGCTGGAAGCACATCCCGGTCATCGACATCGCGCTGGTGTCCTCCGGGTTCATGCTGCGCACCATGGCCGGTGGCGTGGCGGCGAACATTGACCTGTCGCAGTGGTTCCTGCTGGTCGCGGCGTTCGGCTCGCTGTTCATGGCGTCGGGCAAGCGCTACGCGGAGCTGCTGCTGGCGCAGGAGACTGGCGCGAAGATCCGCAAGGCCCTGGAGGGCTACACGGCCACCTACCTGCGCTTCGTGTGGACCCTGTCCGCGACCGCCGTCGTGATGAGCTACGCCCTGTGGGGCTTCCAGCTCTCCAACTCGGTCGAAGGCGCGGCCGCGGTCTGGTACCAGATCTCGATGGTGCCGTTTGTGATCGCGATCCTGCGCTACGCCGCGAAGGTTGACGGTGGTCACGGCGGCGCGCCTGACGAGATTGCCCTGGAAGACCGCGTGCTGCAGATGCTGGCCGCAGCCTGGATCCTGTGCATTGTGCTGGCAGTTTACGTGGTGCCAGCGCTGGCTTAGTAACATTGGCGCAATGAAGATCAACGCCCGGGTGACGCTGCTGCTGTCGTGCGCCATTGCGGGCGTGTTCGCATTTTGGGGCGGGTGGACCAGGCGCTGGATGTCTGACGACGGCCTCATCGTCCTGCGCACCGTGCGCAACCTGCTGGCCGGCAATGGCCCAGTCTTCAACGCAGGCGAGCGCGTGGAGGCGAACACCTCCACGCTGTGGCAGTACTTGATCACCGCCTTCGCGATGGTCAGCGACGCCCGCCTGGAAACCATCGCGATGTGGCTCGCGCTGCTGTGCACCGTCGTCGCGGCGGTGCTGGCCACCTACGCTGCGGGCAGGTTCTGGCGCACCGCGCCGGTGGTGCCGCTGGGCATCCTGGTGTACTTCGCCCTGCCGCCCGCGCGCGATTTCGCCACCTCCGGCCTTGAGTGGGGCCTGTCCCTGCTGTGGCTGGCGGCGTGGTGGGCGCTGCTCGTCCAGTGGGCGGGCGGCACCGCGCGCCGCGCCGCCCCCGTGGTCGGCTACTGGCTGGCCTTCTGGTGCGGACTGTCCTGGCTGGTCCGCCCAGAGCTGGCACTCTACGGCGGGCTGACCGGCCTGGTCCTGCTGGTGTACTCGCCGCGCAAGACGCTCGGCATCCTGGCGGCAGCGCTGCCCGTGCCCGCCGCGTACCAGATCTTCCGCATGGGCTACTACGGCCTGCTCACCCCGCACACCGCGGTGGCCAAGTCTGCCTCCGGCAGCGAGTGGGCCGACGGCGCCACATACGCCTGGGACTTCATCGGGCCCTACGCGCTGTACCTGCCGCTCCTGCTGGTCATCGCGGTACTCCTTATTTCTTTACGACGCTTCCTCGTCACCGGACGCCGTGCCGCCATCGTGGCGCTCGTCGTGGGGTGCGCGCTGATCCACATCCTGTACGTGCTGCGCGTCGGCGGCGACTTCATGCACGGACGCATGTGGCTGCTGCCGCTCTTCGCGCTGCTGCTGCCGGTGATGGCCGCCCCACTGACGCGCCTCAACTTGGTGGTTGCGCTGGTGTTGGTGGTGTGGGCGTCGATAATTGTGGTGCGTGCCCACCCGCTCGACGAAGACATCCACAGCAGGTCGGCGAAAGAATTGGGCATCGTAGACGAGCGCGAATTCTGGACGATGGCCGTCAACCGCGAACCAGACAACCCGCCGCGCTACGCCGAAGACTTCCTGGGCTCGAAACTCATGACGAACTACACAGACGCTGTCATCGAGGCCCGCGACGCCCACGCCGCCCAAATCGCACCGGGGCTTATCAGCCGCGACCCGGAGCTCTACTCCTGGTACCCGCGCCCCCGCGTCCCCGAGGCTGACAGTGACCTGCAGGCCTACCCGTTGTCGCTTTACCTGATCAACCTCGGGATGACCAGCATGAACGCGCCTCTCGACGTGCGCGTCCTCGACACCGTCGGACTCGCCACACCGCTCGCGGCCCGCATGCCGCGCGATCCCGAAGGGCGCGTCGGGCACGACAAGCAGCTCGCCGCCGAATGGCAAGTTGCGGACACGGCCGTCGACCTCTCAAAGCTTCCCGAGTGGATCGACCAGGAGGAAGCGCGCCAAGCCCGCGCCGCACTCCGTAGCCCCGAAATAGCCGAGCTGCTCGCCACCTCCCGCGAGCCAATGAGCCGCGAGCGCTTCTGGAAGAACATCAAATACTCCCTGGGCAAGGGCCGAACCCTCCAGCTTTCCGACGACCCCTCCACCTACCTCAGCTACCTCACAGAAGACGAACAGGCACGGCTCAGCCAAGGCGAGGATTTGGGTATCCATAGCGGTACCCGTGTAGTTTGGTAGCAAACTGCTGAGAAAGGGAAACGCTGTATGAAGAACCGCCACGGACTCATGGGCCTAGTGGTAGCGCTCCTGACCGCGCTGTCGATGATCGTCGCCGCCCCCCAAGCACAAGCCGCCAACCGTGACTGGCTGCGTCCCGACTCCACCGGAACCTGCGAGTGGGACCGCGTCGGCTACTGGGTACAACGCTGCACCGTCTGGTCGCCAGCAATGGGCCGCCACATCACCGTCCAGATCCAGCCCGCTCAGCGCGGCGGAAACGCCGGCCTCTACATGCTCGACGGCCTCCGCGCCACCGAACGCACCAACGCCTGGGTCCAAGACGTCAACGCAGCACGCACCTTCGTCAACCACAACATCACCCTCGTGATGCCTGTCGGCGGCCAGTCTTCCTTCTACACCGACTGGAACGCGCCAGCCACCTACAACTTCAACAGCCCCGTCACCTACAAGTGGGACACCTTCCTGTCCAAGGAGCTGCCCGCATACCTGCAGCGCCACTTCGGCGTATCCCCGACGAACAACTCCATCCTCGGCCTGTCCATGGGTGGCACCGCCGCGATCAACCTCGCCGCGCTGCACCCGCAGCAGTTCCGCCAGGTGTTGTCCTACTCCGGCTACCTCACCACCACCATCCCCGGCGCCCAAACCGCGCTGCGCCTCGCACTTCTCGACGGCGGCCTCTACAACCTCAACGCCATGTGGGGCTCCATCTTTGATCCCCGCCGCTACGAGAACGACCCATTCCTGAACATGGGTAACCTGCGGGGCCGCGACGTCTACGTCTCCGCCGGAAGCGGCACTCCATCCGCACGCGACGACCGCTACTTGCCACAGCACAAGGCCGCCGGTATCGCGCTCGAGATGGTCGCGAACTTCACCACACGCCTGTGGAGCGCCAAGGCCACAGCCACCGGCGTCAAGCACACCGCCGTGTTCACACCTGTTGGCCTGCACAACTGGGAACAGTTCGGCCAGCAGCTTGAGTACACGAAGCCTCGCATCCTCAACGTGATGAACGCCTGGTAGTTTTTGGCCCTTGCACTTCTTGGCTCCCGCGCACCAAATTCCTTGATTTGGTGGGCGGGTTTTGCGTTTCCCCAGGTGGTGCGGCTCGCGGGAGGGAATTTGGTGTCTGCCTAACTCCGGTGTGCACCAAATTCCTGGATTCTCGCGTGCTGATCTGCAAACGCCCAGGTCGCTGACTCTCGCTGAGGGAATTTGGTGCTTGGTGTACGAGGGTGAGTGACAAAAGACGCACCCCAGTTTTGACGACCTGGGCTTTTACCCCGTCCCCGAGCATGAATTGCGTCCTCTGCCACTCGCTCCCCGATCTGCGCACCAAATTCCTTGGTTTGGTGGGCGGGTTTTGCGTTTCCCCAGGTGGCGTGGCTTGCGGGAGGGAATTTGGTGTCTGCCTAACTCCGGTGTGCACCAAATTCCTGGATTTTCGCGCGCTGATCTGCAAACACCCAGTTCGCAGGCCCTCGCCGAGGGGATTTGGTGCACGCGCCCCACCCAACGCCAAATAACTCGGTGGCGCTCCGGCGTGTCTGGTGGCTAAACTCTCAAGGCATACTTAACCTTTAGAGTGATTTGTTAGCGCCGTCGCTGGTTGATTCCGGGGGAGGGGAACCCTCGGAGTTGGTCGTAGAGCACGCGGCGCTGGTTGTGCACACCCAAAAATGGCAAAAGCCCAGAAGAAGAGTTGAGGCAGGAAATTCATGCGTGAGACCCGTTCCCCTATGAATCGGATGAAGAAGGCTGCGATTGTGGCGGCGGCGGTGCCGATGGTGGCGTCGTTAGTTCCGGTGGTGTCGACGTCGGCTGCGGCGCAGTCGTCGTTGCCGCTGTCGAGTAACCGTGGTGGGCTGTCGGATAATATTCGGCCGTCGGACCCGCCGAAGCGGACGCCGATTGAGGTGGATAAGAACCCGCAGATCCCGGGCCTGCCTGAGGGCGTGAGCGTGGACCGCATTGAGTGGTTGACGAACCGCCGCGTGGCTGTGTTTATTCGTTCGGCGGCGATGCCGGAGCAGTTGATGCAGGTGCAGATCCTGCTGGCGCGTGACTGGCACTCGAATCCGCAGGCGAAGTTCCCTGAGGTGTGGGCGCTGGATGGTCTGCGTGCTCGTGATGATGAGAATGGCTGGACCATCGAGACGAATATTGAGCAGTTCTACGCTGACAAGAACGTGAACGTGATCCTGCCGGTTGGTGGCGAGTCTTCGTTCTACTCGGATTGGCAGCGCCCGAACAACGGAAAGAATTACAAGTGGGAGACCTTCTTGACGAAGGAGCTCGTCCCCGTGCTGAACAACGAGTTCCGCTCGAACAACAGCCGCGCTGTGGTGGGTATCTCGATGGGTGGTACTGCCGCGATTAACCTGGCGGAGCGCAACCCGCACCTGTTCAAGTTCGTGGGTTCCTTCTCTGGTTACTTGGACACCACAACCACGGGTATGCCGACGGCGATTAAGGCCGCGCAGATGGATGCGGGCGGCTACGACTCGGAGGCGATGTGGGGCCCGGCTGGGTCGCAGGACTGGATTGACCACGACCCGAAGCTTGGCATTGAGGCGTTGAAGGACATGACGGTGTACGTGTCCTCGGGCTCGGGCCGCGATGACTTTGGTAACCCGGAGTCGGTGGCGAAGGGCGCTGCGAACCCGGCTGGTGTCGGGCTTGAGGTGATTTCTCGCTTGTCGACGCAGACCTTCGTCGATTACGCGTCGCGGACGCCGGTGAAGCCGGTTGTGAAGTTCCGTCCGTCGGGCGTGCACTCCTGGGAGTACTGGCAGTTTGAGATGACGCAGGCCTGGCCGTACATCGCGAATGCGTTGGCGTTGGCGGAGGCGGACCGCGGTTCGGACTGCAACCCGGTGGGCGCGATTGCTGAGGCGACGAAGTCTGGTGTGATCGGTAGCTGCGTGAATAACGAGTACGACGTCGCTGACGGCAAGGGCAAGGCCGAGGACTTCCGTGGTGGTACCGCGTTCTGGTCCCCGAAGACGGGTGCGTACCCGCTGTTTGGCGCGATTTTGGCGAAGTACAGCGGCCTGGGTGGCGCGTCGAGCTGGCTCGGTTTCCCGACCACCGGTGAGACTAAGACGCCGGACGGCGTCGGCCGCTTCGTCCACTTCGAGAACGGCTCGATTTACTGGACGCCGCAGACCGGCGCGTACGCCATCCCTGGCGACATGTTCAAGGCCTGGGGCGAGAACGGCTACGAGACGGGCGACCTGAAGTACCCGGTTGCTGAGGCGAACCAGGTGGGCAAGGGCTACGTGCAGAAGTTCCAGGGCGGGTTCCTGACCCGCAACCCGGATAAGAGCCACAACATTGTCCACGGCGCGATCGCCGAGAAGTACGGCGAGCTGGGCACGGCGACGAGCGCATTGGGCTACCCGAAGAGCAACGAGATCGCGATCCGCGGAGGGTTCTTCCAGCAGTTCGAGAAGGGCAACATCTACTGGTCGCCAGAGACCGGCGCACACGTGGTGCTCTATGGCGACATCTTCGAGGAGTGGGGCAAGCGCGGCTACGAGCAGGGCGCGATGGGCTGGCCGACCTCGGACATGCGCGAAATCCCTGCCGGTGGACTGGTGATTGACTTCCAGCACGGAACGCTGGAGCAGGTCAACGGCGTGGTCCGCGAGCGGAAGTAAGGAGCGGCGATGAAGCGACTGCTGACGAGCGCAAGCCTGTGCCTCGCGTTGGGCTTGGCGGCCTGCGGTGGCACGACGGTGGAAAGCGATGACGTAACGGCGACGCAGGCCCCGCCGACGGCAACGTCGTCGGCGTCTGGCACTGCGAAGGCGACGACGTCGGAGGGAGCGAAGCCGGCGTCGAAAAACCAGGGCCCGGCGGATCAGCCGGCGCGTGAGGTGACCTCGATTCCGGAGCAGGCGCCGACGTTTAGCCCGAAAGAGCAGGCGTTCCTTGACCAGCTGCAGCAAAGCGGCGTGAATGTGAAGGGCGTCGAGGATCAGTTGACGGCGACGGGCGCGACGGTGTGCAATGGTGACTCCGTGACGCGCGATGCGGTTGCGGGGCAGCTGGTAGAGCAGCGCCGCACCGATTTGGATGCGAATGCCGTGGCGGCGCTGATTGGTGAAACCGCGCAGTCCAAGCTGTGCAAGTAAGGGAGTAATATGCGCAGAGCAGGCGTTGTAGCTGCGGTCATTGTGGTGCTCGCGGCGATTGGGCTGGGGGTATTCCAGTGGCTCAAGAACCAGGACGGGCCGAGTGTCGTTGAGCCGGGTGAGCCGGGCACGTCGACGGAGGCTCGCCAGGAGCCGGATTGGTGCCCGACGGTGGAGTTCGTTTCGATTCCGGGCACGTGGGAATCGTCAATTGACGACGACCCCTTCGCCCCGCAGGCGAACCCGAACAGCTTCATGCTGTCGATTACGAAGCCGCTGCAGGAGCGCTACCCGATTGACCAGGTGCGCGTGTTCACGGTGCCGTACACGGCGCAGTTCCGGAACATTCAGACGCCGCAAGGCCGCAACGAGATGAGCTACGACGAGTCTCGCGCTGAGGGTACGGCGCGTGCGAACGGCGAGATCGCGTTTGTGGCGGAGCAGTGCTCGAAGACGAAGTTCATTGTGGCAGGGTTCTCTCAGGGCGCGGTGATCGCGGGCGATATTACGAGCCAGATTGGCGCGGGTACGCACGCGTTGCCGCCGGAGCGCCTGCTGGGCTCGTTGATGATTGCGGACGGGCGTCGTGAGAACGGCGTCGGCGTGAACCCTGGTGTTGAACTGCGTGGTGTTGGCGCTGAGATTGCGCTGCGCCCACTGCAGATGGTTGTGAGCGCGGCGACGCCAGGCGCAACGATGACTGGTGCGCGGCAGGGTGGCTTCGGCCAGGTGGCTGACCGCGCGTATGAGATTTGTGCGCCGAATGATTCCATCTGTGACGCGCCGCAGGATATCGGAAATGCGGTGGACCGCGCGAGTGCGTTGTTGCTGGCCAACGGCAATCACGCGATGTATGCCTCGAACCCGGATGTGATTCCGGGTACCACTACGCCGCAATGGGCTGTAGATTGGTCGATGTCCGTAATTGATTCTTTCTAGAAACTAACTAATTCTAGGACCTGACTACAAGGAGTGTCCATGGATCTCCAAGTACTGATTCAGCGGTTTATTGACGAAACCGGCCAGATCAAACTCCCGCCGAACTTCACCATCCCGGCCCTGACCGAGATGCTCTACGGGGCAGCCGCACAGGCCGGTGCGACAGGCACCGTCAACATCCGCTCGTGGGACTACTCCGCAGACCCGGACGGGGCGCTGCGCACGTTCACGCGCGCGGAAGTAAACACACGGATCAAGTCGGTGGCGGCGCGCCTGCAGCAGATCGGAAAGCCGGGGGACCGCGTGGCCATCCTGGCGGGCAACTGCCCCGAGTACATTTTCGGATTCATGGGTGCCATGTACGCCGGCCAGATCCCGGTGCCGCTCTACGACCCGACCGAGCCAGGCCACGAAGGCCACCTGCGCGCCGTCCTCGCCGACGCCGAGGCCAACGTGGTGCTCACCAACAAGCAGGGCGCGCCAGCAGTGCGCACCTTCTTCGCGGAGCTGCCGGGCAGGGAGCGCCCGCGCATCATCGCGGTCGACGCGCTGCCGGACACGCTCGCTGCCAGCTGGGTGGCCGGACAGGTGGAGGGGGACGTCGATACGTCGGACCATGTGTCCTTCCTGCAGTACACCTCCGGCTCCACCCGCAACCCGGCAGGCGTGATGCTCACCAACGAGTCCATCGTGTCTAACGTCATCCAGATCTATACGGCGGCGAAGCTGGAACAGCCGATGCGCGTGCCGTGCTGGCTGCCATTGCACCACGATATGGGCATCATCATCTCGATGATGCTGATCATCCTTGGCAGCGAGTTCGAGCTATTCACCCCGCGTGACTTCATCCAGCAGCCGATGCGCTGGGTGGAACGCCTCGGTCGCTGCGAGAGCGACCCGGAGGACATCCACGTCTTCACCGCGGCGCCCAACTTCGCGCTCGAGCTGTGCGCTCGTGCCGTCGGGCACGCGCCGCAGGACCTGGACCTGTCCGTCCTCGACGCCCTCGTCATCGGTTCTGAGCCGGTGACGAAGCCGAGCGTCGACAGCTTCATTGCGGCCTACGAGGGCTTCAACCTGGACCGCAAAGCGATGCGCCCCTCCTACGGGCTCGCGGAGGCGACCCTGCTCGTTTCCACCCCGCAGACCCCGGACCGCCCCAAGTTCGTCACCCTCGACCGCGACAAGCTCACCGAGGGGCTTGCGGTAGAGACAGATGGCGGCGTTGTGATGGCCTCGAACGGCCAGCCGGTGTCCTGGATGCACTTCGCCGTTGTCGACCCGCAGACCCACGACGAGGTCGCGCCTGGCACCATCGGCGAGCTGTGGGCACACGGCCCGAACATCGCCCTCGGCTACCAGGACCGCGCGCGCGACACCGCCGACACCTTCGGCAACACCATCGGCGCCACGCTCCAGGAAGGCCTGCCGAAGGACGGCTGGCTGGCAACAGGGGACCTCGGCACGCTTCTCGACGGCCACCTCTACATCACCGGTCGCGTCAAGGACCTCATCGTCGTCGCAGGACGTAACCACTACCCGCAGGACATCGAGGCCACCGTCATGGAGGCCAGCGAACATGTGCGCAAAGACTCGGTGGCGGCGTTTGCGGTGCCGGGGGAGGACGTCGAAAAGCTGGTGCTGCTGGTAGAGCGCGCGGACACCGCCACCCCGGACGGCGACGCCGACGCCATCGCCGCGATCCGCTCCGCCGTGACCGCGAAGCACGGCCTGGCGCCCGCAGACATCCGCTTCTACGCGCCGAACGAAATCGCGCGTTCCTCCTCGGGCAAGATTGCGCGCCAGGTCAACGCGAAGAACTATCAAGGCTGATAACGAAAAGAAAGGCACGACCGATAGGGTTGGATGCTATGAGTGAGAATGCATTGATCCAGTGGCTGCAACAGTGGGTTGCGGAGACGACAGGTGTGGAAAGTGTTGACGCGACCACGCCGTTTGAGTCCTACGGACTTTCGTCCCGCGACGCAGTGGTGCTTTCCGGGGAGCTGGAGAAGCTGCTGGGTCGACGCATCGACCCCACCGTGGCCTACCAGTACCCGACGGTCGCAGCCTTGGCCCACGCGCTGACCGCTGACGCCCCGGCGGCGTCGAACGTCGTCGCCACCGGCCGCGACGTGGAGGCGAAGGGTCACGACATCGCCATCGTTGGCACCGCGGGGCGGTTCCCGGGCGCGAATAACGTGGACGAGTACTGGGAGCTGCTCGCCGCAGGCGAGGTCACGACCGGCCCGCTGCCGGAGGGCCGCTGGTCCGAGTACAACTCGGATCCGTTCCTGCGCACCAAGATGCGCGAGGAAGCCACCGACGGCGGCTACCTCGACGACATCGCCGCCTTCGACAACGAGTTCTTTGGCCTGTCCCCGCTGGAGGCGAAGAATATCGATCCGCAGCAGCGCATCATGCTGGAGGTCGCCTGGGAGGCGCTTGAGGACGCCCACATCCCCGCCGACACGCTGCGCGGGCAGCGCGTGGGCGTGTTCGTCGGCTCCTCGAATAACGACTACGGCATGCTCATGGGCGCCGACCCGGCGCAGGCACACCCGTACGCGCTGACCGGCGCGTCGAGCGCGGTGATCCCGAACCGGATCTCCTACGCCTTCGATTTCCGTGGCCCGTCCATGAACGTGGACACGGCCTGCTCTTCCTCGCTGGTGTCGGTGCACCACGCGGTGCGCGCGCTTCGCGAGGGCGAAGCCGACGTCGCCCTCGCCGGCGGCGTGAACATCCTGGCCAACCCGTTTGCTTCCCTGATGTTCTCGGAGCTGGGCGTGATTTCGCCCTCCGGGAAGATCCACGCATTCTCTGATGACGCGGACGGCATCGTCCGCTCGGAAGCGGCCGGGTTCATCGTGCTCAAGCGTGTGGAGGACGCCATCGCCGACGGCGACGACATCCTCGCCGTGATCAAGGGCAGCGCCACCAACTCGGACGGCCACTCCAACGGCCTGACCGCCCCGAACCCGGAGGCCCAGGTAGACGTGTTGCAGCAGGCGTACGCCGACGCGGGCGTGGACCCGCGCACCGTTGACCTCGTGGAGGCCCACGGCACCGGCACCATCCTCGGCGACCCGATCGAGGCGACCGCGCTGGGGCAGGTCTGCGGCACCGGCCGCGAGGCTGGCCAGCCGCTGCTGCTTGGGTCCGCGAAATCGAATATTGGCCACTCGGAGTCGGCCGCGGGCGTGGCGGCACTCATCAAGGTCGTCCAAGCCTTGCAGCGCGACACGATCCCTGCGATGGCGAACTTCGCCGGCCCGAACCGCTACGTCGACTTCGACGCCAACAATCTTGAGGTCGTCGAGGACCCGCGCGAGTGGCCGCAGTACTCCGGCCAGCGCGTGGCGGGTGTCTCCGGCTTCGGCTTTGGCGGCACGAACGCGCACGTCGTGGTCAAGGAGTTCGACCCCGCCGACTACGAAGCAGCACCGCAGCGCCCCGAGGCGCTCACCGGCGTATCGACGGCCGCCCTGCCCGTCAGCGGCCTGCTGACCTCGCGCCGCAAGACCGCAGCAGCCGGGCTTGCCGACGCGCTCGAGGGACGCCCCGACGCGGACCTTATTCCTTTTGCGCGGTCGTTAGCGCTGCGTAACCATGGCCGTTCCGCCGCGGTGGTTACCGCCGCAACGACCGAGGAGGCCGTCAAACGGCTGCGCCAGGTCGCCGAGGGCAAGGTCGGCCCCGGTATCGCCGTGGCGGATTCGCCGAACGCGCTCGGCCCGGTGTTTGTGTACTCCGGCTTCGGCTCCCAGCACCGCAAGATGGCGAAGCAGCTCATGGCATCTTCGCCGCTGTTTGCGCAGCGGATGCGTGAGCTGGACTCAATCGTCCAGTTCGAGGCCGGTTGGTCCATCATCGAGATCATCGAGGACGACGGGCTGACCTACGATACCGAGACCGGCCAGGTCGCGGTGACCGCCTACCAGATCGCGCTGACCGACATGCTTGACGCCGCCGGGATCCGCCCGGCAGCCGTGATGGGCATGTCCATGGGCGAGATCGCTGCGGGCTACGCCTCCGGAGGCATCAGCGCGAAGGACGCGATGGTGATCGCGTGCCACCGTGCTCGCCTGATGGGTGAGGGCGAAGCGCTCACCGCCGACACTGACGACGAGGGCGCCATGGCCGTCGTCGAATTGAGCGCCGATCAATTGGAGGGCACGGGTGTTGAAGCGGCCGTGTTCGCCGGGCCCGGCATGCTCACCGTCGGCGGCCCCGTCGGTGCGGTGAAGGGGCTCGTCGAAAAGCTGGAAGAGGAAGGCAAGTTCGCGCGACTGATGCGCGTGCGTGGCGCCGGGCACACGAGTGCGCTCGACCCGATCCTGGGTGACTTGGCCGCGCAGATCGCCGGCATTGAGGCCCACCCGCTGCGGATCCCGCTGCTGAGCAGCGTCGACGAGCGTGTGGTGTACCAGCCGGGACAGGTTGTGCACACCGACGAATACTTCCTGCGCATGACGCGCCAGCCGGTCTACATCCAGCAGGCCACCGAGACCGCGTTTGCCGAGGGCTACACCACGCTCGTGGAGGTCGCGCCGAACCCGGTGGCGATCATGGGTCTGATGAACACCGCGTTCGCTTCGGGGAAGCCGGATGCGCAGCTGCTGTTTACCTGCAAGCGCAAGGTCGACGAGGTGGAGTCCATCCTGGACCTCGCGGCGAAGCTCTACGTCACAGGGGCCGCCGTCGACTTCACTGCGTTCTACGGCCGCGGCCCGCGTATCGATGCCCCACTGACCCAGTTCAAGCGCTCCGAATTCTGGACCGACGCGCGCCCCGCCTCCGCGCACACCTCACTGCTCGGCGCGAAGGTGCGCCTGCCGGAGGGTCAGGTTGCGTACTCGACGGCCGCGGACACGCTGTTTAGCCCGCACCAGATTATCGACGCCGTCGCCGCCGAAGTCCTGCCCGGCTCCCGGGTAGTGGCCTACGAGGATCACGGCGTGTTGCCTGCCGAAGGCGACGTGACCACCATCGCGGCGACCTCGCTCGGCGGGGTAAGCGTGAAAGTCTTCCACGAGGACACTCTGCTTGCGGAGGGCTTCGCTACCGCGCTCGACCTTGGCGGTGCTGTTGAAGAGGGCTCAATAGCTGAGGCTACTGGTGACGCCGCGCCGGCCGTGGAGGAGCTCGCCGACGTCGACGCCATCCGTTGGGACCCGAACTCTGGAGAGTCCGTCGCCCAGCGCTTGCGCTCCATCGTGTCCGAGTCCATGGGCTACGACGCCGAGGACCTCCCCGACGAGCTACCGCTCATCGACCTCGGCCTGGACTCCCTGATGGGCATGCGCATCAAGAACCGCGTAGAAAACGACTTCCAGATCCCGCCGTTGCCGGTCCAAACGCTTCGCGACGCCTCCGTCGCCGACGTCATCCGCATCGTCGAGGACGCGGTCGCCGGGGTGCAGTCCGAAGCAGCTGAGCCTGTTACTGAGCCCGCCGAGAAAGGGGAGGGCGCCCAGGGCGTCGGCGTCGCACCCCGCGACGCCTCCGAGCGCATGGTCTTCGGCGCGTGGGCGAAGTTCACCGGCACCGCAGCAGCCGGCGTGACCTCCGAGCTGCCCGCCATCGACGACGCGCAGGCCGAAGCCATCGCCAACCACCTCAGCGAGCGCTCCGGCATCACCGTGACCGCCGAGCAGGTCAAGGACGCCGAGACGCTCGAGCCGCTCGCCGACATCGTGCGCGAGGGCCTCGAAACCGAGGTCGAGGGCAACATCCGCGTGCTGCAGCAACCAGAGCACACCACCAAGCCGCCCGTGTTCGTGTTCCACCCGGCCGGTGGGTCCAGTGCGGTGTACCAGCCGTTAGCTCGTCGACTAGAAGATGACGTCGCGGTGTACGGCGTCGAGCGACTCGAGGGCACCCTCGAAGAGCGTGCCGCGGCCTACGTTGAAGACATCAACCGCATCGCCCCCGAGGGCAAGGTCGTGCTCGCTGGCTGGTCCTTCGGCGGCGCACTGGCCTACGAGGTGGCGCACCAGCTGGGCAACGACCGCATCGCGTTCATCGCGCTGCTGGACACCACCCAGCCGTCCGAGCCTGCCCCCGACACCCCGGAGGAGACCAAGGCGCGCTGGGAGCGCTACGCCAAGTTTGCCAAGGACACCTACGGGCTGGATTTCCCGGTGCCCTTCGACCTGCTGGAGACAGCAGGGGAGGACGCGGTGCTCAACATGCTGGCGGAATTCCTCGCCACCACCGATGCATCCGAGCACGGGCTCGCCGCCGGTGTGCTGGAACACCAGCGCGCGTCCTTCGTCGATAATCAGATCCTCAACCGCCTCGACTTCGCCCGCTGGGCAGACGTGCAGGTGCCGGTGCTGCTGTTCCGCGCCGAGCGCATGCACGACGGCGCGATCACCCTCGAGCCGGCCTACGCCCACATTGACGAGGACGGCGGCTGGGGCGCTATCGTGAAGGATTTGACGATCGTCCACCTGCCGGGCGACCATTTGGCAGTAGTTGACGAGCCCGCGGTAGGCATCGTGGGCAAGCACATGAACGAATGGATTGACAATGGCAACTAGCGCAGAAAAGCTCGCTGACCTGCGTGCGCGTCTAGAAAAAGCGCAGGACCCCGGTTCCGAACGCTCCAGGAAGCGCCGCGACGACGCCGGGAACACCACCCCGCGCCAGCGCATCGCCGCGCTTCTCGACGAAGGCTCCTTCGTTGAGATCGGCGCCCTGGCCCGCACCCCCGGCGACGAGAAAGCCGTCTACTCCGACGGTGTCGTCACCGGCTACGGGCGTGTTGACGGCCGCCCCGTCGCCGTCTACGCCCACGACAAAACCGTCTACGGCGGTTCCGTCGGCGTGACCTTCGGCCGCAAGGTCGTCGAGGTCATGGAGTTCGCCATCAAGATCGGCTGCCCCGTCATCGGCATCCAGGACTCCGGCGGCGCCCGCATCCAGGACGCCGTGACCTCCCTGGCCATGTACTCCGAGATCGCACGCCGCCAGCTTCCGCTGTCCGGCCGCAGCCCGCAGATCTCCATCATGCTGGGCAAATCCGCCGGCGGCGCCGTCTACGCGCCCGTGACCACCGACTTCGTCGTCGCCGTCGACGGCCAGTCCGAAATGTACGTCACCGGCCCCAACGTCATCCGTGAAGTCACCGGCGAAGACATCACCTCCGCCGAACTCGGCGGCGCCCGCGTCCAGGAACAATCCGGCAACATCCAGGCCGTCGTCAGCTCCGAAGAAGAAGCCTTCGACTACGTCCGCGACCTCCTCGCTCACCTGCCGACGTCCACCTTCGACCCAGCCCCCGTCCAATGGGCCCCCGAGGACGACGACCTCGACGACTCCGCCCTCGACACCTTCATGCCCGACGACACCAACGCCGGCTACGACATGATGGACCTCCTCGTGCAGCTCGGCGACGACGAGGACCTCGTCGAAATCCAAGCCGGCTACGCCGAGAACCTCATCTGCGCCTTCGGCCGTATCGACGGCCGCACCGTCGGCTTTGTCGCCAACAACCCCATGTACCAGGCCGGGTGCATCGACGCCGACGCCGCCGACAAGGGCGCGCGCTTCATCCGCACCTGCGACGCCTACAACATCCCCCTCGTCTTCGTCGTGGACACGCCCGGCTACCTGCCCGGCGTCGACCAGGAGCGCGAAGGCCTCATCCACCGCGGCGCCAAGCTGGCGTTCGCCGTCGTGGAGGCCACCGTGCCGAAGGTCACCCTCATCGTGCGCAAGGCGTACGGCGGCGCCTACGCCGTCATGGGGTCCAAGAACCTCACCGGCGACATCAACCTCGCCTGGCCGACCGCGCAAATCGCCGTCATGGGCTCCTCTGCTGCCGTGGTGATGATCCAGGGCAAGCAGCTCGCCGCCATCGAGGACCCCGTCCAGCGCGAAGCGATGAAGAAGATGTTTATGGACTTCTACGACGAAACCATGACCTCCCCATACGTCGCAGCCGAACGCGGGTTCATCGACTCAATGATCGAGCCGTCCCAAACCCGCATCTCGTTACGACGCGCCCTTCGCCAACTTGCCACCAAACAAGAGCAAGACCTGCCGAAGAAGCACACCATCAGTCCCCTCTAAAACACATAAGGAGAAGAATTTCATGCTTTCCTCAGCACTCGACATCGCCGGAGACATCATCAACCACCTCGTGTGGATGATCTACGCCCTCCAGGGCGGCGACTTCCTCGCCAACATGGGTTGGCTGTCGAGCTAACGCCGCTTCAGAATCAGTTTCACTGCACCGCGCCATCCCAGCATGAGCAGCGCCGACATGCTGCTCGCCACGATGACGAACGAGTAGTGCGGCAGCTTGTGGCGGTAGAAGCCCCAAATGATCAGGCCCACCACGATCGTGATGAGCCAAATCAGCCACCCCTTGTCTTTGCGGGTGGCCAGCCACGCCAACCCCAGCCCGACCGCGAACGGCAGGAAGGTTTCCAACCAGCCGAAGAAGTTCAGCGGCATGTCTTCGGTCTGGTGCGCGATGCGCGCGAGCAGCGCGAACGCGGCGATGGCAACGTAGTCAGCAGCAATTGCGTACGGTTTTTTAATCATGTCAGACAGTCTAACCCGGTGCCTGGTTGCGTCGGTAGGTCGCTGGTAGGTGCCACAAAACCCGCTTAGCGAATTTGTGAACAGATTTGCGTTTCCTGCCTACCGCCCCCGGTAAAACCGCAAAGTGAAGCAATAGGATTGTAGTAATCCTCCCGATCTCCACGGCCTGCTGGTGATGGGGGATCATCATCCGGGCAAACACGATGTCCGTGTCGTCGTGATCGGCGGAGATCTCCCCGTCCGCCTCAGTCGTCGCAGTGTTGGTGGCCGAGGTGGTGGTATCGGTGTTGCCTGACTCGGGGGCCTCACCGCAGGCGGCTAGCGCCAGGGTGGAGGCCACGGCGAGAGCGGAAAGAACAGGGGTGCGCCTCATGGTGGGGTCTTTCAGGGCCATATGGAGGCAGTGGAGAGAAGTGGTGGATCAGTGGACGGCGGTGGATGCCGGAGTAGGCGTGGTGTGTTCCTCCTTCGACTCGGTCGGCGCCAGGTGAGCCGGATCCAGATCGATACGGCGCAACAGCTGGGCGTTCAGGGCCACCACGATGGTCGAGGCGGACATTAAGATCGCACCCACGGCCGGGGACAACACGAACCCGATCGGTGCGAGCACGCCGGCGGCCAGCGGCACGGCGAGGATGTTGTAGCCAGAGGCCCAGATCAGGTTCTGGATCATCTTGCGGTAGCTGGCCTGGGAGAGCTCAATCATCGACAGCACTGCCCGCGGGTCATCACTGGCTAGGACCACCCCGGCAGATTCCATGGCCACATCCGTGCCGGCACCGATGGCGATACCGACCTCCGCGCGAGTCAGAGCGGGGGCGTCATTGACACCGTCACCGACCATGGCCACGCTCAAACCCCGGTCCTGCAGCTGCATGACCTTGGTGTCTTTGTCCTGGGGCAGGACCTCGGCGAAGACCTCATCAATGCCTAAGTCGTGACCGACCGCGTGGGCCACCTGCTGGGCGTCGCCGGTGATCATCGCAACCTTCACCCCGCGGTCCTGCAGGGCTTTCACGGCGGCGCGGGATTCAGGGCGGATCTTGTCCTCGACGGCCACCGCACCGATGATCTGACCGTCGCGGACAATATGGAGCACACCAGCCCCACGCTCGGTCCAGGCGCTGGTGGTGTCGGTGAGCTCGGCCGGGGTGGTGAGGTTGAACTCGCGCAGCATGTTCGGCCCGCCCACGAGGATCTCAGCGCCATCGACAGTGGCCCGGACCCCCCGGCCGGAGGCGGCGCTGAAACCAGTTGCACGGATTTGCCGACGGGACGCCTCGGGATGGGCGGCCGCGGCCTCCACGATGGCGCGGGCCACGGGGTGCTCGCTGTCGGCCTCCGCGGCGGCGGCCAGGGCCAGCAGCTCGCCCTCGGTGACGCCGACAGCTGCCGCGACATCGGTGACCGCGTGCGCACCCTCGGTCAGGGTGCCGGTTTTGTCGAAGAGTACCACGTCGATGGTGCGCATCCGCTCGAGCGCCATCCGGTCCTTGATGAGCACCCCGGATTTCGCGGCCCGCTCGCTGGAGATCGCAATGACCAGCGGAATCGCCAGGCCCAAGGCATGCGGGCAGGCGATGACCAGCACCGTGACCGTGCGCACCACAGCATCGTCCGGGCTGCCGATGATGGTCCACACCACCGCGGTGATCAGAGCGGAGATCAGCGCGAACCAGAACAACAATGCCGCCGCCCGATCCGCCAGGGCCTGGGCCCGAGAGGAGGACTCCTGGGCGTCGGCAACCATGCGTTGGATCCCGGCCAGAGCGGTGTCCCCGCCGGTAGCCTCCACCCGGATGCGGACGGTGTTGTCGGTGGCCACGGTACCGGCGACCACCTTGTCACCGGTGTCGCGGAAGACGGGACGGGATTCGCCGGTGATCATCGCCTCATCGAATTCGGCGGCTCCGTCGATGATGGTTCCGTCGGCCGGCACCCGGGCACCGGCCCTCACCAGCACGACGTCGTCGACGACCAGCTCGGAGATGGCCACGGTGCGGGTGGTCCCGTCGGTGACTTTCTCGGCTTCATCCGGCAACAGGGCAGCCAGCGCGTCAAGCGCGGAGGACGCTGCCCCGAGAGCGCGCATCTCCAGCCAGTGGCCCAGCAGCATGATGGTCACCAGCAGGGCCAGCTCCCACCAGAAGTCCAGGTCAAAACCGCCCAGCCCCAGAGTGGTGACCCAGGAGGCGACAAACGCCACGGTGATGGCCATGGCGATCAGGAGCATCATCCCGGGTTGGCGGGATTTCAGTTCATTCCATCCGCCCTTAAGGAAAGGCGTTCCGCCGTAGACGAAGATGATCGTGCCCAGCACCGGGGGGATCCAGGTGGATCCAGGGAATGCCGGGAGGTGGTAGCCGAGCAGTTGGGCGACCATGGGGCTGAAAATAACGACGGGAATGGACAGAATCAACGACCACCAGAAGCGGTCCCGAAACATTGCGGTGCTGTGTCCGGCGTGTTCGCCGTGACCATGAACGTGGTGGTCTTCGTCCAGGGCGGAGTGCGGGTGATCGTGGGGCATCGCATGGCCGTGGGTGTCGGCATCTGCGTGGTGTTCGTGGCTGGCATGATCCGGGTGGTAGGTGTGGTCTGTTTCCGGAGCGGGGTGATCACCGGAATGGTTGGGAGTGTTCATGACGTTCCTTTCGCTCAACCCGGTCGGGGTCGAGATTATGGGTAAAACTGATCAGGATAAGACGGCGTAGCCGGCCTCCTCGATGGTCCGGCGAACCATCTCCGGAGGTACGACACCGGTGACCGTGACGGTGGAGACACCACCAGCAGCGAGATCGATCTGGACGTCGTCGACCTGGGGGAGGGCTTGAAGGGCCTGGGCCACGCTTTTCGCGCAGTGCCCGCAGGTCAGACCGGTGACCTGGTAGCTAGGGGAGGATCCTCCTGCTGACGAGTCGCTGGCGGCAGGGATGGAGACGGTGTCGGCACGTGAGGCAGGTCCGCAACAGCTGCAGCCGTGGGAGGCCATCGGCAAGAGGCGGGGCGGGGACGTGATCATGGGAAAGCTCCTTCGGGTCGGTGGGATGCGACGATGCTACGCTCTAACGCATATCCCCTGCGGTATATTTTCGAGGGGTGGAGGGCACGGCCCTCACGCGAGGCAGGGTGTGGTCACCGAGCAGCCTCCTCACTGTCGGGAGGGGACAGCGGGAGGCGGAGGGTAAACACCGCTCCGCGACCAGGTCCGGGGGAGGTGGCGGTGAGAGTGCCGCCGTGGGCCTCGATCAAGGCCTTGGAGATGGTCAGACCGATACCGGACCCGCCGTTGTCCCGGCTGCGAGCGGCATCCCCCCGGTAGAAGCGTTCGAAGATGTGTCCGAGCTGGCTAGGTGGGATTCCCTCGCCGTCATCGGCGACGTGGATGAGCGCGGTGGACGCCCCCTGGCGCTGAACGCTGATCCGGACCTGCCCGCCGGCCGGGGTGTGCCGTAGCGCGTTGGACAGGAGATTGCTCATCACCTGGCCGAAGCGTTGCCGGTCCACGAGCACCCGGGCGGTGTCCGTAATGGTCTCGACCTGTAAATCGACGCCTTTGTCAGCATAAGCTTCCCCCGCGGCAGCAGCGGCGGTATGGAGCAGATCCCCGAGCCCTTCCTCCACCAGGTCCAAATCGATCCGGTGTTCCTGGGCCCGGGAGACATCGTCAATGTCTTCCATCAACCGGGTCAGGCGGGTGAGTTGGTCAGCCATGATCGTGTGGTTGGCATTATTCCAGTCCACGACCCCGTCCTGGAGACCATCGAGGTAGACCGTGAGCACCGATAAGGGGGTGCCCATTTCGTGGGCCAGATCAGAGAGCATCTGGCGGCGGACCTGTTCGGTGTGTTCCAGCCGGTCGGCCATGGTGTTGAAGGCATGCGCCAGGGTGGCGACCTCGGGGCCTGCTTCTCCGGCGGGCACGCGGGTACGGGAGTTACCGGCCGCTAGGCTGGTAGCGGCGCGGGTGAGATCCTGCAGGGGGGTGCGCAGACGACGCGATAACCACAGGCTGGCCAGTAGGGCGCTGATCAAGGCAGTGGGCAGGGCGACGGCCAGGGTGATCAGGTTGGCGTCCCGGTAGGCCTGCTCGGCATGGAACAGCTCCAGCGAGGGGTCCTCCCGGCCGGCCATCAACATATGATCATGGAACAGGGTCGGGCCCACCGTCGTGGCCACGGCCGTGGCCACCAGCAGGCTAATCACCACGACCAACACCTGGGCGGCCAGGAAGCGGAAGGTCAGGCCGGGTCCGTGATTCATGGCTGCCCCATCCGGTAGCCCACGCCGCGCACGGTGTCGATAAACCCCCGGCCTCGGGTGTCGGTGCCGAGCTTGCGACGCAAGTTGCCGATGTGGACATCGACGATGCGTTCATCACCGACCCAGGTGGTGTCCCAGACCTCGGTGACCAGGTCGTGGCGGGTCAGCGCCTGGCCGGGGCGCAGGGCCAGGGCAACCAGCAGTTCGAACTCCGTGCGGGTGAGCTCCACGGTCGTCTCCCCCACCCGCACCTGATGGGCGACGGGGTCAAGGATGAGGTCACCAACGATCAAGGGGGTGGTCACCTGCGGTGGGGTGGTGCTGGTGCGCGGGCGGCGCAGCACCGCATGCACCCGGGTCACCAGTTCCCGGATGCTAAAAGGTTTGGTGATGTAGTCATCCGCCCCCAGGGTCAAACCGCTGATCTTGTCGTCCTCGCTGCCACGCGCGGTGAGCATGAGGATGTAGCAGTCCGAGAAGGTGCGGATCCGTCGGCATACCTCCAGGCCGTCGAGTTCGGGCAGCCCCAGATCCAGCACCACAACATCGGGGGAAAAGCGACGAGCCTCGTCCACGGCCTGGGTGCCGGTGTGCGCCTGGTGGGTATCGAAGCCTGCCCGGATGAGGTAGGAGGCCACCATCTGAGCCAGGGGTTGTTCATCATCGACGACCAGCACCCGCCCCGGGGGCGTGGTGGTGGTCGGTGTGTGGTCAGCCATAGACCCTAGTATCGCGCCAGCCAGGGGGGAATACCACCTTCACTCAGTGCCCAGCGGGGAATCTTCATCAAATCTTCAAACATCACCCTTCGATCGCCGTCACCCCTGTGCCCCATCCCGGGCCGGCGGCATCGCCTCCCCTGGTCGGTTCAGCAGGCGTCACCAGGGATTTCACTGCCCGCACCGCATACCCGGGGCGGGTAGAAGGACATCGCCCACGGCTGTGGGGTGGTGTCCCGGTGGTGACCCAGCCCACTGAATTCACCCCCTTTTCGCTCTGTTATAAGGCTGTGAGCAGGGTTTTTGATTTCTACTCCGTCAGGCACCCGTGCAAGATAACGGTATGACACCGACCTTGAGGCGGTGTCTTCTCACAGTGTTACCACGATCCAAGGAGATTGACGTGAAACGAGCAGCGATCGCAGCCGCCGCCCTTGCCCTCGCCCTCACGGGGTGTTCGACCGCCGACCCGGAACCCACGGCCGACGGGACGGTGTCCCAAGATACATTCCTGACTACCCATGGCCTGGCTGACATGGACGCGGTGGAGATCATTGATCACCTCGACCGGCAGAAGGTCACTGAGCGCCCCACGGATCTGATCGCCTCAGTGCGTCCCGATGAACTGCTGCTCTCGAGCGGTGACCAGGAAGTCGTGGTCGATCTTCCCGACAATCAGACGTATGTCTCGATCGCACCCTATCTCACATCCACCCACGACTGCTTCTACCACAGCCTCACGACCTGCGTGGGGGAACTCAGCAATGAGGATATCCAGGTCAAGATCACCGATGAGGCGACCGGTGAGGTGCTGGTGGACGAGGAGACAACCACCTTCGACAACGGGTTTATTGGCTTCTGGCTTCCCGATGATGTCACCGGCCTGATTGAGGTCAGCTACCAGGGGCGTACCGGTACCACGGAGTTTTCCACCACCGACGACGGTGCCACCTGTGTCACAGACCTGCGCCTGACGTAATGGCTCAGCAGGCCCCTCACCTGCACCTATCTCTCCGTGTCACTGAATTCTTACACCAGGAAGGTTAAATCATGACGAACGCGTTTTCCCGACGACAGTTTCTGCTCGGCGGGCTCGTCCTCGCCGGCACCGGGGCCGTGGCCGCCTGCACCAGCGACCCTGGACCCGCTGCCTCGGCACCAGGTTCCCCCCTTCGACCCACTCCCACTGCGCTCGGTGAGCCGACGGTGCGGCGGACACTGACCGCCCGGCCCCTCTCCCTGGATATCGGCGGCATCGAAGCCAAGACGTGGGGATACGTCTCTGACACCGGGGATGCGGCCATTGAGGCCACCGCCGGCGACGTCCTCCAGGTCGATATCACCAATGAATTGCCTGAGAGCACCTCCATCCACTGGCATGGCATCGCACTCCACAACGCAGCCGACGGTGTGCCCGGCATGACCCAGGACCCCATTGAACCTGGCGAGTCTTTCTCCTATGTCTTTGAAGTCCCCCACGGTGGCACCTATTTCTACCATTCCCACACCGGCCTGCAGCTTGATCGCGGCCTCCACGCCCCACTGATCATCCGTGACCCGCAAGACACTGAGGACCAGGACGTCGAGTGGACCATCGTGCTCGACGACTGGGTCGATGGTATTCAGGGCACTCCCGACGATGAGCTCGATAAGCTCACCGGAATGGGTTCGGGCGACCATAACGGGAAGAAAGGGATGGGAGGTCACGGCCATATGATGCACGGCACCCCGGACCCGGTTCTGGGCGGCGATGCCGGCGATGTGATGTATCCGCACTACCTCATCAACGGACGTATCCCCCGCGCTCACCGAACCTTCGAGGCTCGCCCGGGCGATAAGGCCCGCCTGCGGTTTATCAACTCCGGCGGTGACACCATCTTCAAGGTGGCCCTCGGTGGTCACCGCATGACCGTCACCCACACCGACGGCTTCCCTGTCCAGCCCAGGGAGACCGAATCGATCTACCTGTCGATGGGCGAGCGTGTCGACGTCGAGGTCATCCTCGGCGACGGCGTCTTCCCGCTCACGGCTTTGGCGGTGGGTAAGGACGACCGCGCCTTCGCCGTCATCCGCACCGCCGGCGGCCAGGCCCCCCGCCCCGATGTCGACTTCCCCGAGTTGTCGTCCACCGGACTGCTCCTGTCCTCTCTGAAGCCTGCAGACCGTGCACTCCTGCCCGAGGGCACACCAGACCGAGAAGTTGGCATCGACCTGGGCGGGCAGATGATGCCGTATGAATGGAGCATTCTCACCGACGGCCAATCGTCCTCCGCGACCGTGCAGGAGGGCCAGCGCCTGCGGATGGTCATGCGCAACAGGACCATGATGCCCCATCCCATGCACATCCACGGCCACACGTGGGCGCTGCCCGGCAGCGGCGGGCTACGCAAGGACACCGTCCTTCTCCGCCACGGTGAAACCATGATCGCCGACCTGATCGCTGACAACCCCGGTGAGTGGGCATTTCACTGCCATAACGCCTACCACATGGAAACCGGGATGTTCAGCTCGCTTCGCTACGAGTAACGCCCACAGCAGGGTTGAGTGCCGAGGTAGGCAGAGTCGCTGCAGACCACCCACCGGGCAGCACGATGATCTTCCTCGGTGTTTCGGCATCCTGGCTGCGGCAGCTGCCGGTCTGATCTCGTTCGCCTCCCCGTGCGTCGTACCCCTGGTACCCGGGTATATGTCGTATCTGGCCAGTGTGGTCGGCGGGGAGGCCGACTACGACGCTGAGGGGGCACGGTGGTCACCATATGCCAGTGGGCGGTAGCGGGTGCGGCCGGGTTGTTCATTCTCGGCTTCACCATAGTCTTTGTGCTGGCCACTTCAGTACGACTACCGTCATCGCTGTGTCCTTCCTACCCGGTGTTGCACCGCGTGACCTGGGGCGTTCACGAGTTCAACGGAAGGAAGTTCCCGGGCCGGGGAACCATTTTGGGCCTGAAGCCGGTTCCGGTCGACCAGCACTCACGTTTTCCCAGGTGGCGACGTATGTCTACGAAGAAAGGTCCCGAGCTCACCGTGATCCGGGGAACTTTTTCGGGGCGACCGGGCCAGACCGGGCCAGACCGGGACAGACCAGGCCAGGCCAGGGCCGACCTCACGCCTTGCCCAGCATGTAGCCGCGCCCGGCGTACTCCGCCGTGTGGACGACCCAGCCGATGGCGGTGATGAGGGCGAAGGAGATGAGTCGGTAGAGGACGGTGACGGCGGTGGCGTCGACAAGAGTGAGGCCGACGGTGACCAGGGAGCCGGCGAGGATGGCCTCCACGGTGCCCACGCCGCCGGGCGTGACCTGGGCGGCGCCGGCGAGTTTGGTCATGATGAACGCGAGGGTGATGCCCATCGCGGAGGTTTGGTTGAGGCCGGGGTTGAAACCTGGGGCGGCGCCCAGGACGGACCAAGCGCAGAAGTAGAGCACGGCCAGGTCGAGGATCTGGTTGAGCAGGGAGAACGCGGCGGCTGCGGTGAAGCGGCGGCGTGATATTTGGATGGCGGCGACTTGGTCGACAACTCCGCTGGCTTTGGTGGCGACGCGGGCGGGCAGGAAGCGCAGCCAGCGTTTCAGTACGGCGGGGTTGCGGGTGGCCCAGTAGAGGCCACCGACCACGGCCGCGGTCCCCGCGAGCGATCCTGCCAGGGCCCACACGGAGAGGCGGGCACCCATGAACACGACGGCGCTGATGCCGATGAGCGCCATCCAGACCGTGGATAGCGCGCCGGAGACGACGAAGAACCAGGCACACAGGCCGGTGGTCGCGCCCCAGGACTGGTGGACGCGGAAGGTCAGCCACGCGGAGAGCGCCGGGCCGCCGGGGACGGTGGTGGACCAGGCGTTGGAGGCGAGCGTGATGTTGATGCAATTACGTAGGTCGGCGATGCGCCCCTCGATGTTCAGGAGCACGAGCATCACGGCGGCCATGGCGGCGATGGCGCCAAAGGCGGTGGCGACGGCCCCGATCAGCGGCAGCGGGTGGACGCGGCGTAGCGTGGTCCAGGCTTCGCCGAGGAAGGGGAGGCGGTCGCGAAACAGCACCAGGCCGACAATCAGGATGACGACGGGTGCTGTCCAGCGCAGCCACTTAGCGTTCAAGTTCACGCTTCTTGAGCTGCTCGAGGGCCCGGCGGGCTTCGAGTTCCTGCATCAGTTCCGTAAAGGGGACCAGGTTGGCGTTTTCGTTGACGGTCCGGCCCGCGCGGGCGGGGGACGGGTCGAGGGCGATCGCTTCGTCGACGGGGGTGTGGGTGGGGTCGGAGGGGGCGTCGATAAGTGGGATGGAGCTGGAGCCTTCGCCGAGGCTGTGGTAGGCGCGCTTGACCCAGCGTGGTGCCCACCAGTTGTCCTCGCGCAGCAGGTGCATGACGGACGGCACGATGAGCAGGCGGATGATGGTGGCGTCGAGGGCCAGGGAGACGATCATGCCGAACGCGATGTACTTCATCATGACGATGTCGCTCATGGCGAAGGCTGCGGCGACCACGATCATGATGGCGGCGGCCGCGGTGATGATGCCGCCGGTGTGCGCGGTGCCGTACTTGATGGACTGGTCGGTGGTGGCGCGGTTGTGGCGGGCCTCAACCATGCGGGAGACCAGGAAGACTTCGTAGTCGGTGGATAGGCCGTAGAGGATCGCGATGATGAGCACCAGCACCGGGCTCATCAGTGGGCCTGGGGTGAAGTTGAGCAGGTCGGAGCCGACGCCGTCAACGAAGACGAGCGTGAGGAACCCGAGGGTGGCGCCGATGCCGAGCACGTTCATGATGACGGCTTTCGCCGGCAGGATTAGCGATCCGAACAACAGCGCCATGAGTAGGAACGTGGCCAGCACCATGTAGAGCGCCATCCAGGGCAGCCGCTCGAGCAGCGCCTCGATGGATTCGACTTCCATGGCAGGGGTGCCCGCGATGTAGACGCCGACGCCCTCTGGCGCCTTGATAGCGCGCAGCTGGTCCACGACTGCTTGGCCGCCGTTGCGGTCCGCCAGCGGCGCGGAGAGCACCGTGGTGCCGTCCTTCGTCGCCTGGGACGGGGACAGCGGCTTGGCTAGGCCGGTGACTTCACGGGACTGCAGGACCACGTCCACGAGCTGTTCGTTGGTCGCGTTGGTGACCACGAGCTTGATCGGGTCGGTGCGGAACGCGGGGAACTCTTCGTTGAAGGCGTCCTGCGCCTGCCGTGTCTCCTGGTTGGGCGGCAGGTAGCTTTCGTTGATGCCGCCGAAGGTGATGCCGACCATTGGCACGGTGAGCAGCAGCAGCGCGCCCGTCGCGCCGACGACTACTTTCTTGGAGTTGCGCATCGCCCACGCCGGAAGCCGGTACCACAAGGTGTCTTCTATTCGACGCCCCCTTCGCGACGTGCGCCGCACCGACCACTTATCGATGTTCGGCCCGAGCATGCCGAACAGCGCCGGCAGCATGGTCACGGAGATGACCGCGGCGAGCATCACGGCGCTAATTGCGCCGTAGGCCACGGACTTGAGGAAGGCCTGCGGGAACATGAGCAGGCCGGACAGCGCCACCCCGACCATCAGCGCGGAGAAGAACACGGTCTTGCCGGCGGTGGTTGTGGTGGCGGCGACGGCCTCTTCGGTGCTGACGCCGCGGTCGAGTTCTTCGCGGAAGCGGGAGACCATGAACAGGCCGTAGTCGATGGCCAGGCCCAGGCCGAGCAGCGTAATAATCGACTGGGAGAAGATGTTGACCTGTTGGAACTGCGCCAGGATGGACAGCAGTGACAGGGAGCCGATGATGGACAGGATGCCGACGATCAGCGGCATTGCCGCGGCGATCACGCCACCGAAGACGAACAGCAGGATGATGGCTACGAACACCAGGCCGACTTTTTCGGCGCGGGCGATGTCGTTGGCCATGCCGGTGTCCAGCGCGTCGGCGACGGCGGTGGCGCCGGCGATCTGCACGGTGGCGTCGCCGGGCAACGTGATGTCGTTGAGCGCGGGTTGGATGGTGCGGAAGTCTTTCAGCGTCTGTTCGCCGTCGCCGGCCAGGCCGATCGCGGCGAAGGCGGCGGTGCCGTCCTCGGTGATCTGCTGCTGGTTCGGCGCGGAGAAGTAGCTGGTGATGTGGTCGATCTGGTCCGGGAACTGGGTTTTTAAGGCCTCGATTTGCCGGTTGGCCTCGTTGAATACGGCGGGGTCGGCTACGCCTTGTGGGGCGCGGACGAGCAGGATGACATCACCGGCGTTGTCGCGACCGAAGGTGTCGTTCTCGATGGTGGCAGCTGTGGTGGAGTCCGCGCGCGGGTCCTCCCAGCCTTCCTGCGAGAGGCGTTCGCCCAGCTTGGAGCCGAAGAGCACCTGCAGCACCACGATTACCGCGATGACCATAATCGGCAGTACTTTGCGCTGCCGGTACGCGAAATGTCCCCACCTGTAAAACACGGCCAGCTCCTACTTTTCCTTGGTGTTGTGCAGCAACGAGGTCAGCGGGCGGAACGGCTGCAGCCATGCGCCGCCGTCCGGCAGGGATTCCAGGTTGATGCGCGGCAGCGGCTCCAGGAATACGTTCGGGATGTCCTCGAGGTCCACGAAGCGCAGCAGCGGGGAGTCGACGGCCCACGCGGCGTGCTCGTGGAACCCGATGACGGTCACGGGCAGGCCGTCCTCCGCGAGCTGTTCGAGCGGCTCCTGGAAGTTTTGGCCGTCGGCAGACGCGACGACGACGCCGCGCAGCACGCCCTCGTCGAGGCGGCGGCGAATGTGGGTGAGCATGTCCTGGTCAACGTCCGAATCCTCAGCAGTCTTCGGTTTTGCGAAGACCGCGAAACCCACGTTGCGCAGCGCGTCCACCCACGGGCGGACCGATTCTGCGTTGTGGGCGGCGACGTTGGTAAACACGGTGGCTTCCGGCTCGATGGTGGAGCCGGTGTCCTGCGAGGCCTTCGCCGCGAGCCCGATCAGCCAGTGGCCGAGGGCGTCGAAACGCGGCCGCTGCGACCCGGAGGGCCGCCCGCCGAGGATCGCGCCGAGCCCCATGTCAAGGTTCGGTGCGTCCCAGACGAGCAAGTAGGTGTCGGGGCCGGGTTCGGCCCCTGGCATGTAGGGGTGCGTCTTGTCCTGCAGGTCCTGCATGGTTTACTTCTTCTCCCAGAGGTATTCGCGGATCGTGTGGTCTTTTTCCAACCCTTTCCCCTCGAATTTAGTGATGACCTGTCGGTCTGTCAGCAACGGCGCCTCTGGCCACGGCCAACCCTTGTATTCCAGCATGGGTTCCACGTTGACGAGTTCGTCGATCCACTCGGCGTAGTCGGCGTGGTCGGTGGCTACGTGCAGCACGCCGCCTGGCTTGAGGCGCGTTGCGATGAGGTTCAGCGTGCCCGACTGGATAATGCGGCGCTTGTGGTGGCGGGCCTTCGGCCACGGGTCGGGGAAGAAGATGCGCACGCCGTCGAGGCTTTCCTCGCCGAACATGCGGGCCAGGACCTCGACGCCGTCGCCGCGCACCATGCGGATGTTGTCGATCTCGCCGCGCACCACGGAGCCGAGCAGCTTCGCCAGGCCGGGCTTGTACAGCTCGACGGCAATCACGTTGGTGTCCGCCTCCAGCGGTGCCATCGCGGCGGTGGAGGTGCCGGTGCCTGAGCCGATTTCGAGGATCGTCGGGTGGCCCGTGCGACCGAACCACTCGTCGACGTCGATGGGGGTATCGCTGAGCATCTGCCCCAGGCGCGGCCAGTGCTCCTCGAAGAGCGCCTCCTGGTTGTCCGTCAGCGTGCCGCGGCGGAACGTCACCGAGCCGAGGCGCGGGTAGTCCAGGCCGGTATCAAATTCAGTTTGCGGGGGCCGCCCGTGGGGCAGTTCGCCCATGCCAGGGCGTGAATTCTCAGACATGTTCATCGTGTTCATTGTCCACACGGTGGATTGAAATGCAATTCCCCCATTTGCCCCCAAAATGGGGTGAATGTGGGTCCGGTCACGTTTGTTTTCGGGTTTGCGCAGTCGTGGAATGTTGTTTTCGCTGCGTACGGCCTATATTTATTGACGTCTCACCGTTCGGGCACACCCCTTTTCGGGGCACATTTACATGCTCACTCTTGGTCGTATCTATGAAGTATGTCACTGGTTATGACCGGGGTGGGCGTCGAAAAGCTGGAGACGGACCAGCGTAACCGCGATTTCGATAGGCTTGGGACCTAGAGGTTTGTCTATTTTGACCAGGAGAGATTATGACCACTGCCGTGAAGCGCATCGAAGGCAACGTACCAACCGACAATGAGCAGCTCATTGCTTGGATCAACGACGCTGTCGACCTCTTTGACCCGGACAAGGTGGTTTTCGCGGACGGATCCCAGGAAGAGTGGGACCGCCTCGCAGCCGAGCTGGTGGAGAAGGGCACGCTGATCAAGCTCAACGAGGAGAAGCGCCCGAACTCCTTCCTTGCACGTTCGAACCCTTCCGACGTCGCACGTGTTGAGTCTCGCACCTTCATCGCCACCGAAGACGAAGACGGCGCAGGCCCAACCAACAACTGGCGCGACCCAGCCGAGCTCAAGGCTGAGATGCGCGAGCACTTCAGCGGCTCCATGAAGGGCCGCACCATGTACGTTGTGCCGTTCTGCATGGGCCCAATCAGCGACCCAGACCCGAAGCTGGGCGTTCAGCTCACCGACTCCGCATACGTGGTCATGTCCATGCGTGTGATGACCCGCATGGGCCAGGAGGCACTGGACAAGATTGAGGGCGACAAGTTCGTGCCGTGCCTGCACTCCGTCGGCGCGCCGCTCGAGCCAGGCCAGGAAGACGTCGCGTGGCCGTGCAACGAGACGAAGTACATCTCCCAGTTCCCAGAGACCAAGGAAATCTGGTCCTACGGCTCCGGCTACGGCGGCAACGCAATCCTGGCAAAGAAGTGCTTCGCCCTGCGTATCGCCTCCGTCATGGCGAAGGAAGAGGGCTGGATGGCTGAGCACATGCTCATCCTGAAGCTCACCTCCCCAGAGGGCAAGGTCTACCACATCACCGGCGCGTTCCCGTCCGCATGTGGCAAGACCAACCTGGCAATGCTCACGCCGTCGCTCGAGGGCTGGACCTCCGAGGTTGTCGGCGACGACATCGCCTGGATGCACCTGCGTGAGGACGGCCTCTATGCCGTCAACCCAGAAAACGGCTTCTTCGGTGTTGCACCTGGCACGAACTACAAGTCCAACCCAATCGCCATGAAGACGATGGAGCCGGGCAACACCCTGTTCACGAACGTCGGCCTCACCGACGACGGCGACGTCTGGTGGGAAGGCATGGACGGCGACGCCCCAGCACACCTCGTGGACTGGCACGGCAACGACTGGACCCCAGAGTCCGGCGAGAAGGCCGCCCACCCGAACTCCCGCTACTGCACCCCGATCGCACAGTGCCCAACCGCAGCACCGGAGTACGACGACTGGAAGGGCGTCAAGGTCGACGCCATCCTCTTCGGCGGACGCCGCCCGGACACCGTGCCGCTGGTCACCCAGGCGCACGACTGGGAGCACGGCACCATGATCGGTGCGATGCTCTCCTCCGGCCAAACCGCAGCCTCCGCAGAGGCGAAGGTCGGCTCCCTGCGCCACGACCCGATGGCCATGCTGCCGTTCATCGGCTACAACGTCGGTGACTACTTCCAGCACTGGATCGACATGGGCCGCGAAGGCGGCGACCGCATGCCGGCGATCTTCCTGGTGAACTGGTTCCGCCGCGGCGAGGACGGCCGCTACCTGTGGCCAGGCTTCGGCGAGAACTCCCGCGTACTGAAGTGGATCGTGGACCGCATCGAAGGCCGCGTCGGCGCAGACGAGACCGTGGTCGGCTACACCGCCCGCGCGGAAGACCTGGACCTGGAGGGCCTCGACGAGCCAATCGAGGACGTCAAGGAAGCCCTCTACCCGGATCCGAAGCTGTGGGAGGGCGACGTCGCAGATGCCCGCGAGTACTTCGCTGGCCTCGGCGACCGCGTTCCGAAGGAAATCTTCGAGCAGCTGGACAAGCTCGAGGAGCGCGTCAACGCCGCCAAGTAAGCTTCTGGCGTAAGTAATCCGCTGAGATGAAAGGCCCGCCGTGTGGCGGGCCTTTACTTATGTGAACTTACTCGCCAGAGCTGCCAGCTCCGCTCTGTTCTGCATTCGGTGGGTACGCAGTAGGGCCGATACTTTCTTTGTGATAGTGATTTCCGCGTAATTCAGTCGCTGTGCAATCTGCCGATTGCCTGTTCAGAGCTTTGCTTTGCGTGGTGTTAGCAGCAGGGCGTTGATTCTTGAGCGCATACTCTGCGACAGAAGTGCACCGGGTTTTGTTCCTAGGTTTTGCCTTAATTTCTATTGCCAGTGGAGGGATCTGCTTCCAAAATTCGGTTTCCACCTCGACCAGGTTCCGGTATCTCAAGCTTTGGTGGAGCTTTGTCTCGTTCCGCAATGACGCCCATTCGAACATCGCGATTTCCCTCGACAGCATCATTTCACCTGCGAGTATGGATCAGCTCGTTCTTGTAGGAACTGTTCACAATTACAGCAAGAGCATTGTCAATTGTCATAGGTGTCACCAACAGTTCCGGTGGAAGCAGCGAACCTGTGCTGGGCGAGTCGCTCGTTGTAGACAACGCCCAGATACTGCGACCCGTGATCCGGGTGGTGACTGAGACCTGTTGTTTCTTCAGCAGACGCGATCGTCTGGCTGAGCTTGCAGCGGTAAAACTTCGGTGTGCATGGAATCTGATAGCGCCTATCCAACGATCCGTCGAGAATAAACGCCAATGGCAAACGCGACATACACGAGCTTTTCTTCGTCGTGCATACGTAATGTCAGCCACCCACAGATTGTTCGGGTCCTGGGTTTGAATTCACGCTCCACCCAGTTCTGGCGAAGAGGAGGCGCATCAGGCTTACGGATTGTGATCTGCTTTTGCTTTTGCCAGAAACGTCGGCCTGTCGCATCAACCGTGCAGTTTGCTCACGATCGATATCGATTCCGTCACGGTGAAGAGCATGCCGCATTTCCGCACACCGACACCGGGCCCGATGAATAGCACTAATGCGTTCAACGAGTAAAACATCACAATGGCGCCGAGCACTTTAACCGCAGGCCTTGGCCTGGCGATAACCACGCGATATGACGCACCCACTAGCTTGGCTATCTTTCAACGTCTCACAGATGAACTCGACAGAGAAACGAATTCGGTATTCATCGATGAACTGGATTATTTCCGACGTGGAAAGGTGAGGCAGCCCTAGTGTCTCATTAGTATCGCGGAGCGCTTGATTTTCACGGAGCAACCTCGCGTTTTCGATGCCACGATCATGCACGCATCCTCATGAGGATAGTCTCCGGCCCACCAAGATACGAGCATCGATAAGGCGGGCCGTACGGTCCTTTGCGTCCTGGTCAAATCATCTTGGCATACTCCAGATTTTTCTGTCTAATCAAACAGGATAAAACCTAGGACACTTCACCTCAGTATGCTGGTTGAGAGTGTCGGCGAGCTTGTACTAATTTACAAGAAACTTTTCCGGGGATTACGCGCCTAGAAGTCCGACGGTCTTTAACCGAGCGCTTAAACAGGTGCTTTTGCAGGAGAAGAGTCGTCGTATCTGCCTGAAAACAAGTAAGAGGGAATTACGTTTTGTAGCTTCAGAATCACATACAGTTAAGATTGCTGACAGTCAGAAGAAGCTTCAGGAGTATGGGGTAAATATGAAGCCAGCATCATTGATAAAAATATGGTCCAAGCTGAAGCCCTTGCCTCTCCCCTACTGGACTGGACTCGTAGGGATCCTGGCGGTGGCAGTTAACTTTTTCCTGCAACCTGGTACTTTTACCAATCCCTGGACGATTCCAGCGACTGCATTGAATCTCTTATGTCTCATTGCAGTACCTCGTTTCCCGCTCCCTACCTGGGCCGGATATCTCGTTCTATTTCTTCTTTTATCGGCACAGCCAGATATCCGAGCCACGGCCTTTACCTTCTTTGCTCCGCTTGTCGCTGCAGTTGTTGCCTACCGTGGCCACACAGTAGCGGCGGCAGCCGGAAGTACCCTGATTTGGTACTCAGGTTCAGTCAACCCTTCAGAAGGGGTCCTGTTTCCTCCTGATCTGCTGGCATCTACCGTCTGGGCGTTATTCCTTGCAGCTGCAGTTCTTCTCGGTCACATCCTTTACCGCGTCATCATTCAGAGAAGAGACTTGATGGAGCAGTGGGATAATGACATCCGAGCTCGCCGAACATCGTTAGCAAGAGCATTGCATGACTCTGTAGCAGCGTCGTTGACCTCAGTGGTGATGCGTGCAGAAACGCTTAGTCTGCAGCAAGGTTTTGCTGCTGAAACCCAGGCGGAACTTGCCGCAATCGCAGAGCAGGCGCGCGATTCCATGAAAGAGGTGCGGAGTCTACTGCGTATTCTTAGCAGCGACTCCCCATCCTGCTCGAGCGGTTTGGAATCATCTGCCGCCGACCAGTTTTATCAGATAGTCAGCTTTCTAAAAGCACATGGTTTTACCGTGGAAACAAGGGGCTCTTTCCGGGTCCTTTCCCTTAACTCAGATGGCCTTGTCGTACTCCGAGAGGTACTGAAAGAAGTGGCCACCAACATCATCAAGTACGCAAATCCCGGTTCTACAGTGACACTCACTGTGGAGGACCACGACGGCTATGTCACCATCAGCTTCATCAATACTGTTGGCAGCAGAAAACCGGCATCGGATTTAACCACCGGACTGGGTCTTCCGGCTATTTCACAGCTAGCCGAAGGTATCGGAGGCGACATGCGGACAGTCTCAAGCTCCACCCGATGGAATACCGAGTTACGGATCCCTCAGCAGAAACAATGACACCCCCAGAACGGTGGTCACTTTCGTCTATAACCTTCGCTTGTGGGCAGCGGAGGCTACTTGATGCGAGATAATGAGATAGCCCAGAGATGCCCCCTAGATGCAGAAAGAGGACAGAGAATGATACCTTTCCATCGACCTCGCTCCATTGCTCCCCTCACAGCAGCATTAATCGTGACCTTGCTAATCGCCCCCTCGGCGGTGGCTGAACAAGTCTCCGTAACGCCGCAAATTTCCCAGCCTCAAGAGTCCCACATGGAAAATAACGCTGTTGCGATCCTCGGCACTATTACCGATATCTTCTCCTGTAAACATCATCCAGCCCTGCCATGGTGCAAATGAGCTACAAGAAATGAGCGAACATACTGCGCAAATGAAGGTTCTTCTCGTTGATGATGACCCACGGGTCTTATCCTCATTCCGACAGTATTTCGCCACTACTAAAGACATCCGCGTTGTGGCAGAAGCGCACAATGGAGTCGAGGCTCTCACCGTGCTCGACAACGTCCCTCTCGATATCATTCTGGCCGATATTCACATGCCGGAGATGGACGGGGTGACGTTGTTGAGCGAGGTTCAACGACGAACGGACCCGCCTCCATTCGTGGCGATCACTGCACTTGACAGTGACGAGACAATGCTCAGAGTGTTGGCCGGTGGTGGTGCTGGTTATGTTCTTAAGAGTTCACGACCACAGGCAATTATTTCCGCAGTTCGAGACGCAACCACTGGCGGAATCACGGTATCTCCACAGGCCCTGAGCAGACTCGTTGATTACATCCCTGACAAAGTTTCCACACCCCCAGCAGCCCACCGAGTGGACTTCTTTTCAGCCTATGAGGACCTAACTAAGGTAGAGGCGCGCATTCTACATTGCATATGCCAGGGGCTATCTAATGCTGAAATAGCTTCCGCAATGAAGTATTCCGAAGCGACGGTAAAAAAGCATGTCTCTCACCTCATCGCGCGCTTCGGCGCGACCTCAAGACTCAGTTTGGCAATCACAGTGATCCAATCAAAATTGGGCAAGTCGTGGTAGAAATTTTTCTGATCGGCCGACTACTCTGTGTGTTTCTTCCGCACAGACACCCTGGCCAACCAACTGATGGTGCTATGCCATGATGAATACACCGCGCGCATGGAGTTTCGTTGAAGATCTCCACCTGGCAGACGTACTCGTGCTTGATGACTTCTTAACAACGCCGATTGATGCTGCCACAGCACACCAACTGCTCAATATTCTTGCTGAGCGTGAACACCGCGGGTCAACGATTGTCACCTCCCAGTTCACGCCCGATGAGTGGTACAAGTCCATCCCGGATGCTGTCATCGCCGAGTCGATCCTTGAGACACCACCCGGGTTGGAGAATGTTAGAAGTAGAGTTCTCCTTTTCTTTGCCCAAGCATTAATGGAGCGCTTGCTGATCATCCGCTGATGCGGGATTGAGGCTTCAATGTGAGAGATCCCTTCTTCCGCCAGTGCCGAAATTACTTCAAGATCACTCCGCTTGGGATCAGCTACCTTGTCAACAATCCGAAGTCCCACTAACTGGACCAACCATGCAGGATTAATCATCTTGACCGTCCGTTCTGTGAAGCTGGATTTCAGTAATGATAGGTACTGCAACGACGTAAGCCGCCAGTATCCCCAGTGCATGAGGAGTGAAAGCATCCCGAGGATTTAGACTCGATACTTGAGCGACTGCAGCAGCTAGAAGAGTGCCACTGATACATCCAAACAGCGCGAAGGGGAGAGTAAGGCTGATCGTTTCGATGCGGACAAGATTCTTAGCGACCGTATTTTGTACTCCCCGTAAGGTGAGAACCTTGACTAACCTAGTGCGGTCTCTGATTGCTGCAATAGTGATTCCACTTACTGCTGCTAAACCGAACAGCATAATACTGAGCGTCAACGCAGATGCCGCTTCACCGTACCCGGATGACATGGCAGAGTTGACATTGTCGATTCTTTCCTGCGATGTCAATCCGGACTTGGTTTGCATGGTTGCAGACAAAACAACATTAGATGGGAGCTGATCCAAATCTGCGTATAGATATCTGCCCACGTTGTTGATTTCTTCACTGGAGGTCGAAATGAGAATTTCCGTTAGTCCGGGAACTTCTTGGATCCGTAGTGGCGGTAGGTCTAGTTCAGTGTCTGTGGTTGGGATGACAAACTGAGAAGATAGAGCTGCTGCGTCCATTCCCACCGGGGTCAGCAGTGATTCGGCGTCATCCGCTGGACATTCGGGGTCGTCAGTGGCTAGCTCTGCATATTCATGACAGGACATAACGAACGCGTTTATTGAACGTTGGTTTTCCCGCAGTAGTCGCCCTTGTCCAAATGTTCCCATTACCCCCGGAGATATGAATTCTTCGTAGGTGGACTCAACCTCAGCATCATCGCGAAGAGCTCCCCAGTGAATCCCCGGCTTCCAGTAACTCAGTCCCGAGCTCACCTGTCCAAGTCCGGCATTCGCTAAACCAACTGTCACAGTCGATACTGCGCAGATGCAGAATAAGAGCACTACGCTCGAACCAATGGAGGTTGCACGGTAGCGAAGGGAAGCTGATATTAGAGTCCCTTGGATCCCTCCGCCGAAGACCTTTTCATAACACCAGCCGGCGCCGAGGGCTAGAAATGGCGCAAGATACACTAGCCCAGCAATGATGGGGAGGAAGGCTAGAGGCACCAGGATTGGGAGGGAAAATATCTCGGATGCGATGGCCATAAGAGCCGCTGCAACCATACCAACAGGAAAAGCAGCTAATTGCCATTTATGCAGTCGTTGCAAAGAGTTTCATCCTCCTCAGGTACGTCGCGACGCCCACCATGATGGTGATAAGGACCCCGCAGCCAAATGCTCCTACTAGGCCAGCCAAAGCATCCGCAGGGAGGAACCCACGGCCTGCCCAGACCACCTTTTCGAGAATGCGAGATACGAGATATAAGGGGGCTACTGAAAGTACAACGCTCACGAGAAGACCGGCCAACGGTGCAGCCGACAGCAACGCAGCCGCGACCCACTTCCCTGCGCCTCGTAGCGCAAGCACCCGAGCAGTTTCCTCCCATGCAGGGTCGAAGATCTTGGACACATTCCAAAAACACACCAGGCAAGGAAGCACGACAACAATAAAGTAGACCAAAACTATATACATGATGGTCTGATCAACTACAGATGCTGAATCTTTGGTTGCAGTGACGGAGCTTTCCACTGCCTTATCTGTTGGCATAACAATGTTCACCGTCCGGGAGTCTGCGACCGCCGTCTTTTTAATTGTGGAAGTGCATTCCAAATCCTCCATGTATCGAACGAACCTGTCCGGAGCGTTATCACCTGCCCCTGTGGCACAGTCGAACGATCGAGCCTGCCCCTGAAGAGGAATTTTGCTGAGGTAGGCAGGCGTAGCGGATGTCAGTTCCAAAACTCCGTCGCCGGAAGCGATCCACCATGTTGCGGAGCTCTGCTGTCCCGCGATAATCTCCGGAGACTGCCACTGGGTGCGTTCATCCGCATTTACGAGCATCATTATTCCCATGAGCGGAAGAAGCAGAATCACCAGCAGCGCCAGGTTAAAAAAGCCCACAACGAATACTTCGCTTCTATTCCGCTTCGCTAGGTCACCGAGATACACACGAACCACCGATCTCGTAGACAGCGGATACATGCTTAGTTACTCGGGCATCGTGAGTAACCACCACCACCGGAACCTGGAATTTCTGGGCAAACTCTAGAAACAGATCGATCACAACCCTGGCAGCTTCATCGTCAAGACTAGAGGTTGGTTCATCTGCAGCAATTAGTGAGGGGCGGTTGGCTAGCGCGCATCCAACGCTAATGCGCTGACGTTCGCCCCCTGAGAGAGAACTTGGATAACGATTTTCATACGACTCCATATTTAATTGCCTGAGAATTTCCCTCGCCGTAGTGAGACTCGTCTTTCTTCCGCCTTGGGACATCTCAGCAATCAGCCGGATGTTATCGCGGCATGTCAGATCCTCAATGAGGCGGTTTCCTTGATCTACTACACCGATATTCTTGAGCCGAAAGTTACGGCGCTCTTTTTCGGGGAAACTTGAGTAGGTCTTGCCAGAGAGCGAAATCGTACCAGAGTCTGGTTGCTCGATTCCGATGATGCATCTAAGTAAGGTGGTCTTGCCACTCCCGGAGGGTCCGGTGATAGCAGTTAATTCGCCCTGCTTTACGGAAAGGCTAACTTTATCGAAAATAGGTTTTCCTGAGAGGGTTTTGCTGATATCGCTAACTTCAAGCATATGTTCCAGCTCCTAGAAAAATAACTTGTGTGCCGCCGATATCGGCGGCACACAATCCTGTTCTCTTTTACATGCAGACGCAGCGGAGGTCGAGGAAGCCCTCACAGTAGCCACCGGCAGCTTGGTAGTTGTCTCGGCAATAAGCCGCACAGCGACTTTCCGACGGACATCCACAGCATTCCGCTGGAGCGGTGGTTGCGTGCAGATTCAGGTTTCGGGGGGATTCAGTGGACTCGGTACGATAGAGCGAATGTAGGCATTATTTCTCCTTACTCTTTGGAGCACAGCGGATTTGCTATGCACTTTAGAAGATAGAGCAACCCACTTACTTGGCAAGCACAAACAGGGAAACAGTATACAAAAGTGACCACCCCGTCGAGGGGCGGGAGAAAACCAAATAAAAGGCATCAGTGAGGTGATCGCAGATCACGCTAAAGCGGAAGAGAGGCGGGACTGCCGTTTCAAGATGCTCCTTGTGAGCCTTTACCGCTCGACGCTATTGAACAGTGATTTTGACAACCTGTGGCTTCTCAAAGTTGCTGACCTGCGCGTGGCCTTCCAGCCGTGTCTTTCCGGAGGACAGCGCCGCGACACTCGGGCAGGACGCGTCGATGCGTTCTTCCCCCGGCTCGAGCTTCCAGTAGTAGACGGAGTTCTTGTCGGTGTAGTGCACCTTTTCCTGACGCAGGCCGCCGAGTGAGCATACGCCCGCTGACTTGCCATCTTCGGTGACTACCTGGATGACTGACTGCTCGCCACGAGGCTGCACGACGGGCGCTTTCGAGTTGGTTTCGCCCATCACGACGGCCACCACGATGGAGACCACCGCCAACACGGCTGCGAAAATGGACGGGGCTTGGAATTGGATGGGGAGTTTCATGGTTACGTATCCTACCCCCGCAGCACGACCACCAGGTTGGAAACCGCAAACTCGCGAAGCAGGGGCACCCGCGTGAGCCACCAGGCCCAGCGTGGGTGGTAGCGCGGGAACGCAGTGAGCAGCCTGCCGTTCGACTCCGCCCACGCCACACCCTCCTTTGCCGACACCGCGAAGAGGGACTCGCCCCACTTGTTCTTCGGCTCGTGCCCGTGATCAGCCACGTAGCGCGAACGGGCGAACTCGCCGCCCACGTAGTGCTGCCACAGGCCGGTCTCGTGTCCGCCGAAGGGGCCCAGCCACACCGTGTAACTCAGCACCACCAGGCCGCCGGGCTTGACCACCCGCAACATCTCCTCAGCCATCGTCTGCCAATCCGGGATGTGCTCGGCAACGTTGGAGGAGTACACCACGTCGAAGGAGTCGGTGGCGAAAGGGAGCGCGGTGCCGTCGCCACGAACGGAGCCGTAGCCGGAAATACCGGCGGCGGACAGCTCCGAGACGCTCGGCTCCACGCCCACGTAGAACGTGTCCGCGAAGGCCTTGGCGAAATAGCCCGGCCCGCCACCCACGTCTAACACCGACTTGCCCCGCAGGGGGGTGGAGGTGAGGTCGGCGGAGAGGGCGTCGAGAAGCTGGTAGGTGTCGCGGGCCAACCCCTCGTAAAAGATGCGGGGGCGGAACTGCTCATAGCGAAACGAGCGTAACAAGCGCAACGAACGTGCCAACGTGGCCAGGCGGCGGGTACGGTACATGACAATGAAGATACTGCTGATGTGTTGGCGCGACTCCACCCACCCACAAAGTGGCGGCTCCGAGGCGTACCTGGAACGCGTCGGCGAAGCGCTCGCAGCCGCCGGCCACCAGGTGATCTACCGCACCGCGAAACACACCGACGCCCCGCGCGTTACCCGACGAAACGGCATCCGCTTCGAACGCGCCGGCGGCAAATACAGCGTCTACTTGCTCGCGCCGTTCGCCGCGTGGCGGCACCGGCCCGACGTCATCGTGGACACCCAAAACGGCATCCCCTTCTTCGCGCGCCTCTACTCGCGGGCCACGACCGTGCTGCTCACCCACCACTGCCACAAGGAACAGTGGCCGGTGGCTGGGCCGATCATCGGGCGGTTCGGGTGGTGGCTGGAATCCAAGGTGGCGCCGCGGGTGTATCGCGGGGCGCCGTATGTGACGGTCTCGCAGGCCTCGAAACGCGACCTGGAGGCGCTTGGGGTGGACCCGGCGGCGATCCGCATCATCGAAAACGGAGTGGACCCAGTGCCCGCCGAACTGCCCACCCTCGCCGACGACGGCCGCACCCACGTGGTCACCCTGTCCCGGCTCGTGCCGCACAAGCAGATCGAGCACGCCATCGACGCCGTCGCTGCCCTCGACAACGTGGTGCTCGACGTGATCGGCTCCGGCTGGTGGGAAGACCAACTCCGCGAATACGCCGGCGACCTCGCAGGCGAGCGCGTCATCTTCCACGGCCACGTCGCCGACGACCACAAACACGCCCTCCTCGCCCGCGCGCAACTCCACCTCATGCCCAGCGCCAAAGAAGGCTGGGGCATCGCCGTCATCGAAGCCGCCCAACACGCCGTCCCCACCATCGGCTACGCGGGCGCAGGTGGCCTCGCCGACTCAGTGCAGCACGGGGAAACCGGCCTGCTCGTGGACACGCACGCTGAGTTCGTCACCGAAGTCGCCCACCTTCTTGACGACGCCCCCCTCCGCCACACCCTCGGCACCCAGGCGCAACAGCGCGCCGGGACCTACTCGTGGGCGGAAACTGGGCGCAAGTTCACCCAGTTCATTGACTCTCTCACCCGCCCTTAGAGCAGCTCCGTCGCCCAGTTCAGCTGCTGAATCTTCGTATCCAGCTCCCGGTACTCCTTCGCCGCCTTATCCGCCATCGCGTGCAACTGGCCCACATCCACCGTGGACACATACCGCACCTCGGAGGCCGAATACCGATCCGCGCGTGCCGACGCCGCATCCGCCACCGCGCTATAAAACCTCCGGGCGCGCAAAAACGCATCCCGGCGTGCAATCGCATCCGTCAACGTCGCGTCCCCCTCAAACGGCGTCGACGCATTCGTGTGGTTAATCCGGCGGACCAGCGTCTCAATGCTCTGCAGCACCGACGCCGACTCCTTCAGCAACGCCTCCGAATCCTCCACCGGGGTATCCCCCTCCTGGATCCGCGCATTCCGCGTCAAACGACGCTCCAACTCATTCAGCCGATCCTGTGCCTGCGCCCGCTTCGCCAGCGCTTCTGCCAACAACATCGCATCCTCCTTCAAAAAAATAGGCGGCCACCCCCAGCACCGTGGTAGTTCCCAATTCTCATGTGCACTGTACCCGTGTACCTTGTGCAGGCTTAGGGATCAATCACAGGGACCCGGAAAGCCACCGGGTTACAGGTTTGGGTGGTTTCCAATTGCGCCCGAGGAAACCGGTCGGGCTGGTGCTCGCTGAGTGGCCTGTGCACCACGATAGCAGGTTGGTGGGTGTTGGGGTTGGTGGCGGTTTCGGCTTTGGCTTCGGTTCGGTTTCGGTTCGGTTTCGCTCTGGTTTCGCTCCGGTCGAGGTGTTAATGGAGTGCGATGCTGGTCGCCACAAATCGGCCGGGCGGGGTGAGAAAGCGCGACCTGCATCGCACGCTTCTAAGCGCACGCTTTGAGTGGTTTCGGGAGTCCGGAGTGGGCAGGGTGCGCACCAGATTCCGGTATGGTGTTTGTTTGGCCCCTTCCATTGGAGTGAGTCCTGAACATTATTTAAGAGGTTGTTCGTAATGGCTAAGGTTACGCGGGAAAATAAGGTAAAAGCTTGCTTCACCTTGATCTTTACGGGTTTGGCCTTATACTACTGCTTCTATACCTTTCTTAGTCGAGACGGTGCCTTGCCTACTAGTGTTGGCCTCGTCGGATTCGCGGTGACAGGTGTTGCAGTATGGCGATCGGTTCACCTTTTTCCCCAACGCCCAGTTCGAGAGTTCTTGCAGGAAACCTTTCTGTACTTCTTTCCTGTCTTCGTGGTACCTATCGTCGGTGCGCTGCACGTGGAGTTTCCCTATTCCGGGCTGATGGCTCTTATTTGGCCTGTAGGTCTAGCTGTCTGCTTTGTTTATAATGACAGCTATCTCTCATGGGCTTCTAGGGGGTGACTTCTCCGAGAAGATTATCCGCTGTAGCGCAGGAGCATCTTCGCTAAGCATGTTCGCTAAGCACGGGGCTGGGCGCGGGCTACTTGTGTGCGACACTAATGGATACAACCGGTGCACCACGACACCCCAAGACCAGCGGTAATACGACTGTTCGAAAGGTAGTTAATCACCAGTGTCACTCCAGCTATCTTCAATTTTTTACCGAGAGCAACGCTAAAAGATAAGTGTTGCGGACTCCTAGCTCCGTCAAGGGATCACAACCAGCTGACCGTCTTCCACCAATCAGATTCCGACACCACCTAACCAGCTCAGCCTCAGAGTGGACCTACACCTTTGACTGCGAAGAGCTTGAAGACTATTCAATGGGTTACTTTGGCCGATGTCGTTTATAGTGCTGCACGTGCAGCACCATCGAAGTTGTAGTCGATTCCTTCATGCTGAGGTAAGAACACGAACGCCTACAGCGTTCGTGTTCTTTTGATTTTTGCACTTGATGCCGCTTTTCCTCATCCACGCCACGCGCGGGCTTACCGCGTACCGACAGAGGGGGTCACGCTCACATCACCGTGTAGGGACATCAGCGTGAACCGGAATTAACGGTAGCAGTAGTGGGTGGGTGAGCGGAGGACTCTGAAATCATTTGATGGGGAACTTTCTTCGTGGTCACACGTCGCGACCTGGGGAAACAATGTGGTTGGTCGACCGGAACTGGCGCGAAACGCTAAATGGTTCCCGAACGCGGGAACTTTTTCAGCGGGCGAGCGACGTGAACTGGGGAAACACGTCCCGAACGCAGGCGGGCGGCCCCGAAAACGCGAAAAAGTTCCCGGACGCAGGGCGCGGGAACTTTTCGCAAACGGATAGGGGAGGGGATGGGGTGGGCAGAGCGCGTTGAGTATGAGCGAGCCGGAGTTTAGGCGGCTGCGAGGAGGCTGCCTGCGCGCAGGCGGTTGAGCATCTCGGCTTCGACGAGGACGGGGATGAAGTCTTCGACGGTTGCGGTGCTGCAGTGCTCGGCGAGGACGGTGTCGAAAGTGTTGTTGATTTCGGCTTCGCTGAATTGTGGGGTCCAGGTCTCGAGGAGGTCGTGGCGGATGTTGCGAAGTACGCGCTTCTGGATGGTGTTGAACTGAATCTGCATGGTTACGCTCCTTGTTAAACTCTTGTTTACCTGGAGTTCACTTTAACCTACGCGCAAGAATACTGCAAATGCTCCAATAATGGGCGTGCCCCAACTATCTAATACGCCTGGTCAATACCGCAATCAAGGGCGAGACGCACCACAAACCGAACAGTCCGAGGCCAAGCGGCGGCAGCCCGACGGGCGCAGCACCCGTGTCCACCGAGCGGCCATCCGGGTACACCACCACGCCGACGCCCAACGAGGCGGCACGGCCCAAGTCGGCGTTGAGGGCGGACCAGCGCGGGGACGGTGGGTCGACCTGCACGTCGCCGACGCGTAGCGCGCCGGACTCGACAACGTTCATCATCTTGGGGGCGGGATCGACGATCACCGTGCCATCGGTACGCAGGGTGAGGGTGGGGCGGTCGATGAAGAAGACGTCGTGGTCCTGGTGGTCGACGTGCGGGATCGGGAGGGAGGAGGCCGGAACTGGGGTGAGGGCGGAGAGGGTGAAGGGGGCGTCGAGAAGCTGGAGGAGGGCGAAACTGCCCGCGAGCTGGGCGCGAAGCCCCGGCAGGTTGCCGGCGGCGGTGACGTAGGCGGGGATGGCGAGGATGAGGAGTTTGTGGGCGTCGCGAAGGAGGCCGCCGCCGGGAACGTGCTGGATGATGGGGGTGAGCCAGCCTGCCCACGACGCGAGCGCCAGTGCAAACCCGAGGCCCGCCAGCACGAGGAGGCGGCGCGGGACATGGCGCCACGCCAGGCACAGCACAGCAAACAGCAGCACGCCGAAGACGGCGAAGCCGGAGGCGCGGGAGGCGGGTACGGCGTGGGCGTTCCAGATCCCGCCCAGGCCGAGCAGTGCACCGAGGGTGCCGACGCTCCCCTCCGCACGCGGGGCGAACATGGCGGCGGCCTGCGCCGAGGATGTGCCCTGTCCGCCGCTAACGGCGGCAACTGCACCGGCGACGGTCCAGGGTGCGCAGGTCAGGGCGCTGAACAGCCAGCGTCGCGAGTGGAGGGCAGCCGCGATAGCGCCGGTTGGGGTGAGCGACGATACCCACTGGGCAGCGATGCTGCCGCGCGCGCCAAGCGCCACCAGCGGCAGCAGCCACGCGGCCACCGCCACCGACCACTGCCCCTGCAGCAAGCGCTCGACGACGAACGGGTTCCACACCGCGACCGTGATCGCCGCGAACCGGCCCCAGCCGCCGCGACCAATCCGCCACCCCGCCCACGCGGCAGTGGCGGCCGCGCCGACCACGAGCGCGCGCACCGCCGCGACCGGGAAGGGGAGGACGGCGAGCAGTGCGTCCTGGGGGACGTTGCGGGCCGGCAGGTCCCCGAAGCCGAGGGCTGCGCGGGTCAGCGCCATGTCCGGTAGGACGAGCATGTCCCGGTAGGCGAGCGCCTCGCCCGGCGCGAGGAACGGCCAGGTCACGCCGAGGACCAGGGCCGCCGCGTAGGCGAACAGCAGCCAGGAGGACCAGCGGGATTTAACCACGGCGGCGCCGCACCAGTAGGACGAAGGCGTAGAAGAGCGCGAGCGCGCTGACCAGGCGGGTTACGAACGCCATGACCTGGAGGGATTTGAGGATGTGGACGTCGTGAAGTGCGGCGGAGGCCGCGGTGGCCTTGTTCTCTTCGCTGAGTGTGTAGAGGCCCTTGAGGGGGCCGCGCGTGATGGTCCACGACTCGTCGAGGAGGCGGCCGGTGCGGCGCTCGACGTCGATGGTTCGCTCAGCGTGGTACTCGGGCACGTCGATGGTGGCGGTGTACTTGTAAGTTTCCAGGCCGTCGACCCAGCCCGCGCCGAGGTAGTCCAGGGGGACGACGAGGTCCGCAAGCGGGTCGTAGAACGGGTAGGAGCGGCGCTCCGGGTTGTACGGCAGAACGTAGCCGAGTCCCTGGCGCCCGCTGGTGGGGTAGGCGGAGGCTGGGTTGACCTCAAAGGAGTCCTCGGCGATGACGGTGCCCTCGTTGCGGACGGTGGCGGACATGGTCAGCGCCTTCTTCTTCGGGTGCTCCTCCGAGGGACCCTCCGTGATGAGGAGGGTGCGGGTGAGGGCGGAGGGGCCGTCGAAAAGGAGGGTGCTTTCGGTGGGGGCGAGCACCCGCTGGTGGTTGATGATGAGCGGGGACAGGAAGTTCAGCGCCACGCACACCGCGATGATGGCGGCGCAGATGCCCAGGCGCCGTTTGCTTACAATGTCCACATCAGAAACATTAACGTACTCCCGGAACTGGCGGGCCTGCGCGGTATCGCGGCGCTCGGCATTGTGGTGACGCACGTGGCGTTCCAGACGGCCACTGACTCGCCGGTGCTCGCGCGCTTCGACTACTTCGTGGCCGTCTTCTTCGCGCTTTCGGCGTTCCTGTTGGCGCGCGGCGAGCCCCGCCCTGCGCGCGAATACTACTGGCGCCGCGTCGCCCGCATTGTGCCTGCGTACGTGGTGTCCGTGGCGATCATCGTGGTGACGTTGCCGCCACTGGCGGGGGTGCGCGCCGGGCCGCTTCTGGCCAACCTGACGCTCACGCAGCTCTACGTCCCCGGCGGGCTTATCGACGGCCTCACCCAGCACTGGTCGCTTTGCGTCGAGGTGGCGTTCTACCTGGTCCTGCCCGCCTACCTGGCGTGCGGGCGCCGGGGCCGCGCCGTGGTGCTGGCGGTGGCGGTGGTGGCCGCCCTGGCGTGGCCGCACCTGATCCCCACCCCGGAGCAGACGCCGGGCGAGCTGAACCTGCAGATCTGGCCGATCTCCTTTGCACCGTGGTTCGCGGTGGGCCTGCTGTGCGCGGAGACGGAACGCGCCGGGCACACGTGGCGGCTGCGGGTACCGGCGCTGCGCTGGGTGTTTCCGGCGTTGTCGTTGCCTGTCGCGTGGGCGGGCGGGGTGCTTGGTCCTGCGGGTTTGGAGCACCCGAGTGCTGCTGAGTTCAACGTCCGCGTGCTGCTCGGCGCGCTGTTCGCGGTGCTGTGGATCGTGCCGTTCGCGCTCGCGCCGCGGCTGCACGGCACCGCGCTGTGCACCCGCCCGGCCCAGCTGTTGGGCCGCTGGTCGTACTCGCTGTTTTTGTGGCACATGGCGGTGCTCTACGCGGTGTTCCCAATCTTGGGGGTATCGCTTTTCGACGCCCACTTCGTCCCCACCCTCACCCTGACGGTGCTGTTGAGCCTGGTGGTGAGCTATTTGTCCTACACGTGGGTGGAGGTGCCGGGCGCGCGGGTGGTGCACCAACTACGCGCCAAGCTTGTTAGGCAAGCCTTGCCTGATATATTGTTGATTCGCTCTATTGGAATGAATGTTACTACGGCAAGGAAACCACTGTGAACATCCTGCGTAAAGCAATGACCGGCGCCGTCGCCCTCTGCGCGGCCGCCTCACTCGCCGCGTGCTCGGGCAACAGCACCGACACCACCCCATCGGCCGAGCCGACCCAGGCGGACAAGGCACTGACCGTCACCGACGTCACCGGCCGCGAAGTCACCTTCGACCACGCCCCGGAGCGCATCGTGCTCGGTGAGGGCCGTGGTGTCTTCGCCACCGCGCTGCTCGGCGGGGACCCCTTCGACCACGTCGTCGCCTACGGCAACGACCTGACCAAGGCCGCCCCGGCGTTCAAGGACAAGGTCTTCGAGATCAGTGAGGGCGCCATGAAGGCGCAGGAGATCGGCAACATCGGCAAGGGCGACGTCTCCCTGGAGACGCTCATGGCGCAGGACCCGGACGTCGTCGTGATGACGCTCGACCAGAAGAAAGTCGCCGAGGAATCCGGCCTCCTGGAAAAGATGGACCAGACCGGCATGAAGTACGTCTTCACCGACTTCCGCCAGTCCCCACTCGAGCACACCGTCAGCTCCGTGCAACTGCTCGGCGACCTGCTGGGCAAGTCGGAACGCGCTAAGGAATACGGCGAGTTCTACGAATCGAAGGTCGAAGAGATCAAGGGTCGGGTCGAAGAGGCCGTCGCAAAGGACGGAGAGAAAGACGGCCTGATCTGGTCCGCCGCGGGCTTCGTTGACTGCTGCAGCACCCCCGGCAAGGCGAACCTCGGCCAGCTGCTCACCGCCGCGGGCGGCAACAACCTGGGCGAACAGCTCATCACCGCGGACTCCAAGCAGTTCAGCGCTGAGAAGATGATCGAGCTGCAGCCCGAAAACCTCATCGTCACCGGCGGCGAGTGGGCACGCAAGCCCGACCAGCCGGACACCTTCAGCCACGTCGAGCTCGGCTACCAGTCCAGCCCACAGCGCGCCGCCGAAACCCTGAACAACCCGCTGGGCACTCCGGGCCTGGACCTGCTGCAGGCACCGAAGCAGGGCAAGTACTTCGCCGTCTACCACCAGTTCTACGACAACCCGTACAACGTGTTCGCACTTGAGGCGTTCGCGAAGTGGCTGCACCCGGAGGCCTTCGCTGACATGGACCCGGCGAAGGACTTCGAACAATTCCACGCCGACTGGCTGCCATTCGACTACTCCGGCGCGTTCTTCGCCCAGGCACAGCAGTAGGGGAACCATGAACCAGCAAGATCAGGCGATCCGCGCCTACCACCAGCGAGGACGACGCAAACTCATCGCGATTAGCGCGCTGCTGCTCGTCGCGTTCGTCAGCTTCGTCGTTGCCACGGTGGTCGGCCCGATCAACCTCAGCGCCTCCCAGCTTCTCGACGCCCTCCTCCACCCCAACACCGCACCCGAGCAAGCCTCCGTGGTCCTGTGGGACCTGCGCCTGCCGGCCTCGGTGATGGCGCTGCTCATCGGCGCGTCCCTGGGACTTGCGGGCGGGATGATGCAAACCATCCTGGACAACCCGCTGGCGGAACCGTTCACGCTGGGTATCTCGGCGGCGGCCGCGTTCGGCGCCGCGATGTCGATCGTGCTGGGCATTAACCTGATCGCGCACCCCCAGTTCAACCTGGCGCTCGCCGCTGCGCTGGCCGCCCTGGTGGCGGTGGCCGTCGTCGCCGCCGCTGCCGTGTGGCGCGGGGCCGCCGCCGAAACGATGATCCTGCTGGGCATTGCCCTGTCCTTCTTCTTCCAGGCGTTGCTGTCGCTTATGCAGTACGGCGCAACGCTTGAGGCGCTGCAACAGATCGTCTTCTGGACGCTCGGCTCCATGCAGCGCGCCACCTGGCTCGCCGACGGTATCATCGGCGTCCTCCTCGCCGCCGCGGTCCCGTTCGTGGTGTTCAACGCCTGGCGGCTCACCGCCCTCCGACTTGGCGACGCCCGCGCCGCCTCCCTCGGCATCAAAGTCTCCCGCCTGCGCGTCACCACCCTGATCGTGGCATCCCTGCTGGCAGCAGCTTCGGTGGCCTTCGCCGGCGTCATCGGCTTCATCGGACTGGTGGGCCCCCACATCGCCCGCATGTTGGTCGGGGAGGACCAGAAGTTCTACCTGCCCGCCTCCGCCGCGGCCGGCGCCCTGCTGCTCACCGCAGCGCACGCCGTCTCCATCACCGTCAAACCAGGCCTGGTGATCCCGATCGGCATCATCACCGCCATCGTCGGTGTCCCATTCTTCGTCTTCCTCATCTTCTCCCGCTACCGCAAGGCAGGCCGTTAACCATGATCGTCGCCACAGACCTCAACGTTGCCTACGGACGCACCCCTATCCTCCACGACATGACCTTCCGCCTGGGCACCCCCGGCGCCGTCACCGGCCTGCTCGGCCCCAACGCCGCCGGCAAGTCCACCCTGGTCAAAACCATCGCCGGCCTCAAAGCCCCCACGTCCGGCACCGTCACCACCTCCTGTGGGCCCCACGACGTCGGCTACGTCCCCCAAGACCTGCTGACCAGCGCGTCGCTGACCGCGTTCGAATCCATCGTCGTCGCCGCAAAAGCCGGCGGCGCCGTCACCAACCCACTCGAAGCCACCGCCGCGATGATGGACCGCCTCGGCATCCTCCACATCTCCGACCGGATGGTCTGCCACATGTCAGGTGGCCAGCGCCAACTCGTCGGCGTCGCCCAGATGCTGGTACGCGAACCCCAACTCCTCCTTCTCGACGAGCCCACCTCCGCCCTCGACCTCCACCACCAAGTAAGCCTGCTCACCATCATCCGCAACATCGTCGCCGACACCGACCGCCAAGCCGTCGTCGCGATCCACGACCTCAACCTCGCCGCCCGCTACTGCGACGAACTCCTCGTCATGAAAGCCGGGCGCGTGGTCACGCACGGCGAGCCCCTCGACGTACTCACCCCCGAACTCCTCCAAGAGGTCTACGGCATCGAAGCCCGCGTCCTCTACGACCCGGTCTCCGGCGCGCCCGTCATCTGCCCTGCGTAGGGGGTGGTAGGGGGTTGATCCGTTTTGGTGTGGAACTGGTCTGGGTAGGCATTCAACAAGAGTCAGCGTAGGTGGGGTGCATATGTAACTTCGATGCCAGCCCCAGAGACAATCTATGTTGCATATCACAGTATTGAAAAAGAGTAACGTGCGTGATAGTTTCCATACCAATGCGTTTATCTCATACGAACGCAGCCTTCATCCTTACCTCAAGGAGCTGTCATGTATCTCAACTCCCATATCAGAAAGATCTTCAACCGGGCTACAGTCCTGGCATCATCGGCTTGTCTGGCCATGGCTGTGGCGCCAGTGGCAGTCCATGCTCAGGAATCATTCATCGGAGAAGAAGCTGAAACCACTGTCGGAGTAATTAACCCGAATGATCAGTCGACTAGATCAGTTTCCTCGGAGATGACACTGGATGAGTATTGGACACTGGATCGCATGTCGAGGGCCACTCCTGTTGATGCAACCCTCGACTTGCCATTTGCGGCGGACCAAGCAACGTCAAACAGCAAAGAGGTTGTCGTTTCCCCTGAAGCGCCAGAACGTGAACAAGAAGCATCAGAACCTATTGAACCGTTCTCCTCATCTCAAACGGCCGGTGAGGCGCACTCTCGAATCGGCAATTCCGGTGCTGCGAATGGAAAAGTATTTTTCTCAAGGAAAGTCAATGGCCAATATGAAGATCGCGTCTGCTCCGCGTCTGCTGTAAACTCCGACAACAAAAGCACTGTAATCACTGCTGGTCACTGCGTCCATAGCGGGAGTGGAGGCGAGTTTCATAAAAACTGGGTATTCGTTCCAGAATATACGATCGGTGTTGCACCCCATGGGAGATTCAAGGCCAATTTTATGACCACAACTACTGACTGGGCAAACTATGGAACTACGCCTCGTGGGTTTGCTGCTGACTTCGGGTTTGTCACTGTCAACTCAGAAAGAGGAAAACGACTCGTCGATGCGGTTGGAGGCCATGGACTGCGCTCCGGAAATGCAGGTTCGTTCAAAGCTGACATAATTGGATATCCCCGCAACCGTTTCCTGGGTTCCGCTATGTTTCGGTGTACGGTACCGGTGAAAAACGAAAATTCGTCGTCCTTCAATTTCTACATGTCATATGGGTGCAACTTTGGCGGTGGTGCATCCGGTGGCGCATGGCTAGAAGACTTCAACGGAACTCTGGGGCATATCCGCTCCGTGAGTTCGTTTGGTCCTGAAAACGGTGCGTCGTATCTCGGTTCGCCGATCATAACCTCCAAGATTTGGGACATGTTTGATTCAACGGCGAGTCGGCCAGTGAAGTAAGGAGTGAGAATGTCTGGCATACTATCTAAATTCGGCATAAACGCAGGTTTGAATGCGCAAACTGTACATTTGGTCGGCGTTATTTTAGCGGTGTTGACGGTGGTGGGCAGTACCATAGGAATAGTCTCAGCCACCCCTGTCGGCGACGAACTCAGCAGCGCAATGGGGATCGTCCACAAAACGCGACAACAACCCTCCGACGTGGAGGCGCGCAACGATCTCAAAAATGAGCGTCAAGTCAAATGGTCGGGCTATCAAGTAATCAGCCCCACACAAATACGTGTGTTCTTCCCCGCCGGAACCGAAACTTGCTACGGATACCGCGTGGAGACATCGGAGACCGCGACATCAGTAAAAGTTAGAGTGTACGAAGGGAATATTCCAGGATCGCCTGATAAGTGCATCCTGATCGGTCGCCCGGCCTCCATGAAGGTGACGCTGCAGTCGCCACTAGGGGCTCGCTTGCTTCAGAACTGGTAGATCACATGCCCGTCATGTGAAAGTTTTCCGGCTTTTCTTTTGACCCGTGCTCTAATGGGCGCGGGTCAAATTGCGTGTGGAGTCCAATAAGGCTCAGATTCACCCCGCTTGCTGCGCTACCGTCATCTGTCCCACGCTTTGAGCCTCGTTGGGGCGTGATGGACTGAAAACCCGGTAAAGATATCGCCTGCAACTCGAAGAATTCAGGCCGATCCGCCCTTCTGCCAAGCAACGATTGCTTCAGAAAAAGAGAGATCTGGATTCTTCTCCCGATAGCTCTTTAACTCTGCTGCCGAAGGGATTGGCAGATCAGAAGCAATAACATCATCGAATGCTGAGCGCCGATTATGCGACCCCAACCCCCACACGCCAATCGCCGCGACTACCGTCGCAAGCAGAAACTGGCCGGAAAGAAGCCCCAGTACCGCCGCGAATATAGCCAAATATGATCCAATGATCGTCAGTTTCTCAGACATAACGACACCTTTCGCAATATCTCGATCGTGCTATCTACTCAAAGCACTGGTCTTTGATTCCTGCAATTCTTGTCAGCTCTGCTGTGAGCACCGGCTGCGATCATTCTAGTGATTACAGTCGCACATCGCAGAGCGCTTGTATATGGAGTGGCGTGCTGTTACTCGATTTTGTTCCGGTCGAGGTGTTAAAGGAGTGCGATGCTGGTCGCTGGAAATCGGTCGGGCCGGACGAGAATGCGCGACCTGCATCGCACGCTTCTAAGCGCACGCTTTAAACGGTTTTGGGGTGCGATGAGCGGCCGGGTGCACACCAAATTCCTGCATGAGGTTTGCGCGACCTGGGGTTTTGCAAACCCGTTCGCCGAAAACCTGGAATCTGGTGCGAAGAGGCGGTGGTCTTGGGAACTTTCTTCGTAGACAGCGGTCGCGACCTGGGGAAACGTCACGTCGGTCGACCGGAACCGGCCGAAACCCCAAAATGGTTCCCGGGCGGCGGGCAACCAAAATCTAGTCCGGCCAGGCGAGGCAGGCCACCGCGACGCACCCGGCCACGAGCATGAGGGCGGCGTCGCCGGCGTACCCGGCGGAAGGCCAGGGCGCGCGTGCCAGCCACAGTCCCATCACGGTGATGGCGCCGGCGGCAATGTAGCGTCTGGCCAGGAGGGTAAAGCGGCGCACCGCCCAGACTCCGATGGCGCTGACGATCCCGAGTACCGGGTTGATGCACAGCGCGGCTGCCAGCGGCAACGCTGCCACCATCCTGCCGGGGATGGGGCGGGCCGGAGTGCTAACAAAACGGCGTCGACACGCGAACCACCCCAACACCAGCGCGGTGACCAGGCTGAGCGCCGCCCCGCCGAACAGGCTGAGGCGGTAGGGGCGCTCGCCTGCGAAGGAGAACGTAAGGGTGCCGCCGTGGCGGGCGGGGATGTGGAAGGCGAGTTGGCCGGCGTCGATGCGTTGGGGGGTGAGGGGTTCGCCGTCGAGGCTGGCTTGGAGCCCAGGGTTGTACGCGCGGGTGGTGATGAGCAGGCGGTCCTGGTCAGCGGGCACAACTGCGCTACCAACAATCGGCTCCCAAGAAACAGCAGGCGCGGGCCCGCGCCGCAGCGTGATCGTCTCGGCGTCCGTGACGAGTTCGTGGCGCCCGGCGGGCAGGAAAACGGTGTTGGTGGCGGAGGAGCCGTCGATAAGGGCGGGGGTGGAGAGGTGCCATTCGGCGTCTTCGGCGGTGGTGAATGCGCGCTGCAGTGTGTTGGTTTCGGGCATGAGGCGTTGGAAGAAGTAGGTGTCGGCGGTGCCGGGGACGTCGACGATGCGGTGGATGCCGGTGTCGATTTCGGTGATGCCGACGGGTTCGGTGAGGGTGAGCGTGGTTTCGCCGCGCACGCTGATGGTGCGGGGTTGCTCGGCGACGAGGCTGAGCGTGCGCTCGCCGGAAGCATCCGTGACCTGCACTTTCGTGTTGGCAGTGGCGGTGATGGTGGCGGTGTTGGCGTTGGGGGTGAAGCGCAGCCACGGGTGGGGGTCTTGGGCGGCGGGCCACCAGGCGGTGTCGTCGAGGCCGTCGAAGGCGGCGGTCAGCGATCGGGAGGCGCGGGCGCCGCCGAAGGCGGTGGCGTCGGCGGCGGAGGAAGAAGCTGAAGCGCTGCCTTCCATGGCTACGCCGACGGGCGTGCCCGCAGACGGGTAGTCCGGCACCCGGTTGCGCACGTCTTTGCCCTCCGAAGCGGTGGCCAGGTGCGCGGACTGCGCGCGCTGCACGGCGCCGTAGTTGCGCACCGCCAGCGCCGGCGTATCCGTCACGATGTCCGCATCACCGCTGGTCAGGGTTGCGGGGAAGTAGCCGAACTCGCGCCACAGGAGGGGCAGCGCCTCGCCGCCGGCGTCGACGCGGACGGGGGTGGCGCTGGTCAGCATCATGTCGCGCGTGGGCTCCAGCACATAGATATCGACGTCCCCGAAACGCACGGTCGGCTCGCCAAGATCGGGCACGCTTGTCGACGCCACCGCCTCCTCCAAATCGTGCCGGACCACGACGACGCCCACCCCGATGGCGCGCAGCGCCTCCGAGTCCACGGCGCGGACCTGGCCGTCGAGGCCGCGGATCGCCTCCGGGTCGACGAGGGGGATGGCGTCGCGCACTGCGAAGCGCGCCTGACTGAGCGCCTGGATGGGTTCGTCGCGCGTCCAGCCCCAGGTCTGGCGGGCGAAAGGCGCGGCGGGGACGACGAGCGTGCGGGTGCCGGTGGCGTGTTCGTCGAGCCAGCGGGCCGCCGCGACCCAGTCCGCGGACGGTTCCTGCCACGTGCCCTGTGGCAGCAGGCGTAGCGACCACGCCGGGGATACCGCCACCGCCACCAGCGTGACGGCGCCGATCAGCTGCGGGGTGCGCGCCCGGGACACCACCCACCCGGCCCCCAACACCAGCGGGAGGCGGACCAGTGGGTCGAACTTGTGCAGGTTGCGGAAGGCGGCGAGGGGGGCGTCGAAAAGTGAGGGGTGGGCGTGCGCGAAACACAGCATGCCGACGCCCACGGCGAAAACCGCGACGAGCGGGCCGCGGGCGGGCATGTTGCGCCGGGCCAGCCCCGCGATGCCGAGCGCCGCCACACCCGCTGTGAGCAGCACGAATACTGGCTCTGTGACCAGGAGGTGCCCGGCGGCGCGCTCCGCGTCGACGAACGGGGTCCAGCTGGTGGTGCCGCGCAGAACCTCGATCGGGTTGAGCCACGCGGTGGTGACTGAGGCGGACTCAATAAAGTCGGTGAACGGCGGGGAGTAGCGTCCGAGCACCACGAGCGGGCCGAGCCACCACGCGTTGACCAGCACCGCGCCCACCGGCCACAGCGCGGCGGCACGCCACTGGCGCTGCGCACACAGCACGAGCAGGGCCGGCAGACAAGCGGCGATGGTGGCCGTCGCGTTGACCGCACCCATGCACGCCACCGGCAGGAGCGCGGCGGCAAGGCGAGGCCCCCGGCGCTGGGCCCCCAGCAGCGGCAGCAGCGTCCACGGCACCAATGCCACAGGCCACGCCTCCGAAGAAATGGCGGTCAGCGTGGTCAGGATTCGCGGGCTGAACGCGTACAGCGCCCCGGCCACCGCCGGGCCCGCCACCCCGCGCATGCCCAGCCGCCTGGCCAGCGCGTACGTCCCGGAGAACGCCAATCCGACCAGCAGCGTCCACCAGCAGCGTTGCAACACCCACGCGGGCAGCGGCAACAGGAAGAACGCGCCCTGGGGGAAGAGGTAGCCGTACGCCTGGTTCTGCAGCTGCCCGAGCGTGAAGCGGTCCGTGTAGGCGTGCATCGCCTGCGCGAGGAACCCGGCAGGGTTGGTGGTGAGGTCGAATTTGGTATCGGCGGCGATCTGCCCCGGCGCCTGCGCCCACACAATCAGCGCGATGATTGCCCACGCGACCAGGTGGGGAGTGAGGCTGCGGAGTTTAGCGCGCGCCATATTCCGGGCCGCCAAGCACGGCCTCGTCTGCCGGGACGGCGTTGGATACCGGTACGGAATTCTGCCCGGAGAACGCCGCTACCCCAATCACGCCCACCACGCCGAGCACAACACCGACGACGGCGCTAGCCACAACGGAAGGCAAGGTAGTACGGTTTGACATGTGCAAAAGCGTACCAGACGTGCAGGGGGGCTCGCCGCGGCGACGGCGGGGCTCGTCGTCGTGCTCGCCGGGTGCGCGCCCGAGCCGACCCCACAACCCGTGACGACGCCCACTCCGCTCCACAACCACATCCCACTTTTGCCCACAGACACAGTGCCAATCACCGAGGTCGTCCCCAAAACACCAGCCCAGCAGCGCGTCCCGGAGGACCTGCGGTCGCGCGTCGCATCCCTGATGGTCGTCGGAGTGAAGAACTACGACCAGGCCCGCGCGGCCCTCGATCAGGGCGTCGGCGGGCTCATCATCCCCAGCTGGGCCGACCCCAAGCTTCTCGACGACCCCGGCCACGACATCAATGCGCTGCGCGAGCAGTACCCGCGCGGGTTCACCGTCGCCATCGACTTCGAGGGTGGCCGCGTCCAGCGCCACACCGACGTCCTCGGGGACTTTCCTGCGCCGGGCCGCCTCGCCGCCGGGACGCCCGCGGTGATCCAGGGCACCGGCTACGACATCGGCCGCTCGCTTCGCGCCCACGGCATCAACGTGGACTACGCCCCGGTCGTCGACATCGATGCCGCCGACCTGGCCATCATCGGGGACCGCGCCTTCCACCGCGACCCCGCCGAGGTCGCCCGCATCGCCGGGCTCTTCTCCCAAGGCCTTCTCGACTCCGGCGTCACCCCCACCTTCAAACACTTCCCGGGGCACGGCCGCGCCTCCGGCGACACCCACAAGAAGCTCGCCACCACGCCACCGATCGGGGACCTGCATACTTTCGACCTGGTCCCGTACGGCGAGCTCCTGCAACGCTTCCCGCGCGCCAGCGTCATGGTCGGCCACATGATTGTGCCCGGTCTCGGCGCCGAAGGCGTGCCCAGCAGCCTCAACCCGGAGGCCTACCGCATCCTGCGCGAAGGCGACTACCCCGGCGGCGTCCCCTTCGAGGGCGTGGCCGTCACCGACGACCTCTCCGGCATGCGCGGCATCCTCGAATACGCCCCCACGCCGGACGCAGTCCGCCTCGCCATCAGCGCGGGTGCCGACCAAGCCCTCTGGTCCTCCGGCCACGACATCGCAGGCATCATCGATGGTGTCGTAGCGGGCGTCGAAAAGGGAGAGATCCCCGAATCCCGCATCAACGAGGCCGCCACCCGCGTCCAACAACAACTCATTGACGTTGGGTTATAGCCCACACTCGATTACCCTGGGGCGGGTGAATAGGGCAACAAAAATCTTCATCGGCTTCTCCGTGGGCGTGCTCGCGGTGCTGCTGGCCATCTACCTCGCCGACCTGGCGCTCAACCGCGACCACGTGCCGCGCGGCACCACCGTCGGCGGCGTCGCCATCGGCGGACTCACCCCGCAGGAAGCAGAAGCCGAGCTCAAGGCCCAACTTGGCGACGCCCCCTCACGCCCCATCACCGTCACCTCCGGTCCAGAGCGCGTCGAAGTGGTGCCGCAGCGCGCCGGGCTCGGCATCGACTACTCGGCGACGGTGGAGGCGGCCGGGCTGCAGTCCGCAAGCCCGATTGAGCGCCTCAGCGGCCTGATCCGGGAGCACGAAGTGGACGTCGTCCCCTCAGTCGACGACGCGAAACTCACCCCCGAAATCACCCGCCTGCAGAAAGAACTGCACCGCGACCCCGTCGACGCCGCCATCACTCTCGAGGGCGGCACCGCCCGCGAACGCACCCCCGAGGACGGCCAGGACGTGCCCGCCGACGCGCTGCGCACCGAGCTGACCACCCACTGGCTCAACCCCGACGGCGTCACCGTTGAGCCGAAACCAATAGCGCCGCGCATCGGCGCTGCTGCCCTGAAAGAAGCGATGGACGGCCCGGTCCACCGCGCCCTCTCCGGGCCACTCACCGTCAACGGCCGCGAAGACATCAAGGCCGTGATCCCCAAGGAACGCATCGGCGAAATCCTCCACTTCGATGAGGGGCTGAAACCCGTCGTCGACTACAAAGCAGCCGGCGCGATCCTCGGCGAGCAGCTGCAAGAGTCCGAGGTAGAGGCCAAAAACGCACGCGTCTTGACCAGCGGCGGCATCGAGCCCTCCGTCGACGGCATCAACGTTGACTGGGACGCCACCTTCAAAGGTTTCGACGACCGCCTCCTCCACGACGCCGACCGCACCTGGGACGCCACCTACAAAGACGTCCCCGCCACCTTCACCACCGCCGACGCCGAACAAGCAACCTTCAACGACACCGTTGGCACCTTCACCACCGGCGGCTTTTCCGGCGCCTCCGGCGAGAACATCCGCATCGTGGCCAACACCGTCAACGGTGCCATCGTCAACCCCGGCGAAACGTTCTCCCTCAACGGCTACACCGGCCCCCGCGGCACCGCCCAGGGCTACGTGGAATCCGGCATCATCATCAACGGCCGCGGCGGCACCGCCGTCGGCGGAGGCATCTCCCAATTCGCCACCACCCTCTACAACGCCGCCTACTTCGCCGGCATGACCGACGTCGCCTCCACCCCACACTCCTACTACATCTCCCGCTACCCAGCCGGGCGCGAAGCCACCGTCTACGAAGGCGCCATTGACCTCGCCTTCCGCAACGACAGCAACCACCCCGTCAAAATCGTCACCAACTACGGTGGCGGCAACATCACCGTCAGCCTCCTCGGTGTCAAGACCGTCAACGTGCAGTCCATCAACGGCGGGCGCTGGGCCTATACCCAGCCGCAACCCCGCACCGTCACCGGCCCCGACTGCGCCCCATCCGGCGGCGCCCCCGGCTTCACCACCTCCGACACCCGCGTGATCACCGACCTCGCCGGCAACGAGCTCAGTCGCGAAACCACCACCACGGTCTACGACCCGCAGCCCATCGTCCGCTGCGGGTAGTGTCTCTGTTCTTGGCTTCTTCCCTTTCGCTTCAGTGACAAAAGACGCACCTCTTGACGTCTAGCCCTTTTACGGCCTGCGGTTATGGCGACCAAATTTTTCCGGGTTGCGTCTTTTGTCACTCGCGTCTCCGCCCACCTCAAAAACGGCAAACGTAAACACCCCTGCAAAAGGGGTGTTAGTGGAGGCTTAGACGTCGAAAATGATAAAAGCCGCATGAGCCACTAAACCCCTGGTGAGCTGGGATTTAGCTGTTTTTGAGACTGCTCGCTACTTTGCTGGAGGTTCGGCGATCCGGCAGTCATCGCTGTAACGCCCACTGGGGGTGGCGTCCGTTTGAAGCCAAGGGGATCTGCGGGTGGGCTTGCGTTAGCGGGTATCTGGTTAGGGGGTGTCATCGCTTTCAGCTAGTGGTTGGAGGGCACGGAGTGTTTCAATACCGGCTTGATTGAGCGTTTCGAGAATTAACTCTGTGAGTGTTTCGTACTCTTGAGCAGTAGATGGACTTGCTTCAAGTTCGTGTTGGACAGTCCTGAAGTGCTTGATCGGTGCGAACCCATTTCGCGGGCGCAGCAAACTTCCAGCCCAAGAGCCTTCGTTCTTACAGATGTAGAGTGGAGCGCACTCATTGACCACGCCATCGTAGACGAGGATACGATCCGGTTGGTATTCCGCACCGGTGAACAGGTAAGCATGGCCTTGAAAGGGTGATGCTCGTATCGGTTGATGTGCACGGTTAGGTACACCTCCCAGAAAGCGAGTAAGGTTAGACTTACCTAATAAGGATGGTGTTTACGTGAACGATAGTGTAACGGATCAGGTTGTTGACGGTGAGTATGGGTCCGCGAAGGAAAAATCTGTCGCTGGCCAGAACGCGATCCGTCAGCTATCGCAGCCGGTGAAAGGCAAACTGTTTATCGCGCAGGTTTTGGCTTTTCTCTCAGGCGTGTTGGCTATTGCCCCGTATGTGGCTCTGGTGGAGCTTGGCAGAGAACTTATGCAAGACCAGGTGGACCCGGCGCGGGTGAACTGGATCGTCATGCTCCTCGTCAGCGCATACATGGCCCGGTTGACCTTATATTTTGTTGCATTGGGCGTGACGCATTTTATTGACCTGTCGTTGCGTAATCAGATGCGTCGGCAAATTGCCGCCCGAATGTCGACTGCTCCGCTGTCGTGGTTTACCCGCGAGGGTGAGGGGAAGATCCGCAAGACCATTCAGGATGATACGGCCACGGTGCATACAGTGATCGCGCACGGGCCGATTGAGAAACTGAACGCGATCGTATCCCCGCTCGCCTTGTTGGTGTATGCGTTTGTGGTGGATTGGCGGCTCGCTCTGCTGTCGATTGCGACGATTCCGATTTATGTGGGTATGTATGGCATGTCGATGCGTGGGATGAATGAGAAGACCGCACAAATGGACACCAAGCTCGCTCAGGTTTCGGCAACGATGGCCGAGTTCGTTGCCGGTATCTCAGTGGTGAAAGCATTCGGCAAGGTCGGCCAAGCACATAAAGCCTATTTAGATGCGGCTAACGAGTTTTCTAAGTTCTACCGGGCGTGGTGTATGCCGCTGGTGTCGATGTCGGTCGCCTCATTTTCGTGGGTGTCGATCCCGGTGTTGTTGATCGTGAACCTTGGCGGTGGCGCGTTGATGATGAACGCCGGTTGGGTGAGCATCTACGAGGTGATAACGACGACGTTGATCGCCTTGGTGCTGCCGGGAGCGTTGATGGCAGTCGCAACCATCGCCTGGTCGTACCAGCTCGCAGGGTCTGCGGCAGTGAGGCTGGTGAACGTCATGGAGCTACCAGCGTTGAGTCAGCCCGATGCGCCACAGACACCACACGGTCATGATATCGAGATTCGGGGTGTGTCGTATGCCTATGACGACACCCAGGCATTAGACGAGGTGAGCCTGAGCATTCCGGCAGGCACGGTGACCGCGCTGGTTGGCCCGTCGGGTGCGGGGAAGTCGACGTTGGCGAGTTTAATTGCCCGCTTCGATGACCCGGACGCTGGCACGATCACTATCGGCGGGGTTGATCTAAAGAGCATTTCCCAGGATTTGTTGTATTCGACGGTCGCGTTCGTCTTGCAAGATGCACAGCTTATTCGCGACACCATCCACAACAACATTGCCCTGGGCGCGCCAGACGCAACCTTGGATCAGGTGCGACAGGCGGCGAGAGCCGCGCAGATCGACGAGTTCATCATGAGCCTGCCAGATGGTTACGACACCGTGTTGGGGGAGGACACCCACGTTTCGGGCGGGCAGGCAGCCCGTATCGCGATCGCCCGGGCGCTCATGGTTGATGCCCCAGTGTTGGTGCTGGACGAGGCGACGGCGATGGCGGACCCGGAATCGGAATCGAAAATTCAACAAGCTCTCTCGACTCTTGCCAAAGGCAGAACCGTGATTGTGATCGCCCACCGGTTGGCCTCGATCAGGGGCGCGGATCAGATTGTCGTCATGGAACGCGGGCGCATTGCTGTGGTCGGTAAACACGACGAGCTGTTGGGTAATGCGCACTATCAGGCACTTCTTGCCCAAGGTGCATGTGAGGAGATGACACGATGAATCAACTATTGCTGCCACGCTTTAAGCGTTTGATGGAACCCGCTTCGTGGCGTGACCTCTCGGTCGGTCAAGCGTGGGGTGCGGTCTCAGGACTGTGTCACGGCTTTGCCCTGCTGATTCTGCTTCCCGCAGCAAGTGCCCTAGCGACCGGAATGCCGGTGTGGGGGTTATCGTTTTGGGGCTGGCTCATCGCCTTGGCGGTGATCTCGGTAGCGGGTGTAGGCACCGAGTTTTATGGCATGCGCACCGGCTATATTGGCGCGCTCGGGTTCATTCACGACGTCCACCACGCAATAGGTAACAAAGTAGCCCGCCTACCGTTGGGAGTGTTCGATTCGGGTAGCTCTGGCCGACTGTCGCGCATGGTCACCCAGGAAATGATGAACTTGGGCGAGTCGGCGGCGCACTTCATTTTCTCCCTCGTCCAAAAACTCTCAGCCGTGCTGGTGATCACTGTGGGAACCTGGTTCTGGGATTGGCGGCTGGGACTGACCTTGACGATCGCGTTCCCGATCATGCTCGCCTTCCTCCATATCTCCCGCGTGCTTCTTGATAAAGGTAAGCAGGTTTCCGAACCAGCTGAGTCAGAATTGGCGGCTCGCATGGTCGAATTCGCCACCTGCCAAGGCGCGCTGCGCTCCTGCCATGTCGCCGACGACTACCCGGCCCTTGATCGGGCATTCAAACAGGCTGACCGCAAAAGCCGCAAAGCATTGTGGATCGAAACATTAGCGAACCTGATTAATGGAATGTTCGTCCAAGCCCTTGTCGTGATAATGATCTGGCTGACCGCCCAACTCGCCCTCGGCGGGCAAATGAATGCGCTGAACGCCGTGGTCACAATCGGCATGTGCCTGCGGTTCACCACCATGCTCCAAGACATCGGTGGCTGCATGACCGGGCTGGAAGAACGCCGCCAGCAGATGAACCACGTCGACAAGGTCATGGATGCCCCCGAACTGTCCGAACCCGATGCCTCTACACCAGTGAGGGCACCTGGTGATGTTCGTTTCGAGGACGTCACCTTCAGCTACGATCCGGACACCCCGGTGCTGCACGATATGTCCTTCCATGTCCCGCAAGGCGGCATGTGTGCCCTGGTTGGTCCATCTGGGTGCGGGAAGACGACGATCGCCCGGATGGTTGCACGTTTCTGGGATGTGCAGTCCGGCAGCGTGCGCGTTGGCGGAGTGGACGTGCGCGAGCAGACCACCGAAGATTTGATGCGCCAGATATCTCTGGTCTTCCAAGACGTCTACTTATTCAACGACACTCTCGAAGCCAACATTCGCCTTGGCAATCCCGAAGCTACTGATGAAGAAATCAGGTGGGCCGCTGAGCTGTCGGGCGTGACGGAAATTGTCAACCGCCTCCCAGACGGCTGGAATTCATTGGCGGGTGCTGGCGGGCGTGCACTGTCAGGTGGGGAACGCCAACGAGTGTCCATCGCTCGCGCCTTGGTGAAGAAAGCCCCGATCGTGCTGTTCGATGAGGCCACCAGCGCGTTGGACGCGGAAAATGAAGCCAACATTGTTGCGGCGATGAACGAGCTGCGTAAGCACTCCACACTAATTGTCATCGCCCACAAACTTGAAACCATTCGCCAAGCTGACCAAATCATTGTGCTCTCCCACGATGGGCGTATCGCCCAGCGCGGGTGCCACGACGAGCTGGTCAACCAGCCGGGTCAATACCGCGATTTCTGGCAAGAACGCATCAACGCAGCTGGATGGCAACTCGTCTAAACACAGCACGTATACGCACATGAAAGGAAAAACTATGTCTACGCCTACATCCTCGCGCCTCAACACGCGCGACTTCATCAACATTGGCGTCTTCACCGCCTTGATGTTCGTCATCGTGTTTGCATTCGGAATGCTCGGGTTCATCCCCGCCGCCATGTATGCCGGCTTCTTGCTTTCTATTCTCGTTAACGGCATCGTCTTTGCGCTGTTCACAGCACGCACTCCGAAGATGGGGGCATTGACAATCATGCTGATTATCATCGAAATCCTCTTCTTCGTGACCGGCCACTGGGTAGGGGGAATCGCGGTGGCCGCTGTATTCGGCCTGCTCGCCGACCTAGTCATTACCAAGGGGCCGAAGAGCGTGAAGGTTCGCGTTCCGCTGGCATACGCACTGTTTATTCTGCCGATCTATGTTTCCCCGTGGATGCCGCTATTTATGGACCAAGACGCATATATGTCGCAGATCGCCGAACAAATGGGCGCCGAGTATGCCGCGAAGATGGCGCAGGTTGTCACGATTCCGATTCTGTTGGGCTTCTTCGTTGTGATGCTCATCGTGGGCTGGCTTGCTGGTCTGTTGGGAACCAGGGTGGCGCGTAAGCACTTTGAACGGGCCGGTCTTGTCTAAACTTCCCGACCCGCGCACGATTATCGTAGCGCTCGTCATCGTCTCCACCACGATCTACAGTGCCTACTCGCCGTGGTTCGTGTGTGCTCTGGGCGGATTCGCCGCCGTGATGCTGGCGAGCGCTGCGATCAACCCCAACACGCTCGTGCGCCCGAGCTGGGTGGCCGTCTACCTGGCCACGTTTGCGGTCCTCGGCGGGCTCGTCTTCGTGATACCACTGGTGTGGAAGTCAACGGTCAGCGCGTTCCTCGTGCTGTTTTTGCAGTGGATGTGGCGATTCAGTGTCAGCGCAGGAATGGGAGCCTACGCGATCGGCGTGATCCGACCCGCCACCTTGCAAAAAGCACTCGCCAGCTCACGAATCCCAACCTGTTTCACGATCCCAATCTCGGTTGCCTTACGTGTGCTGCCTGTGATCGGCCACGAGGTTAAAGCGATCTCAGATGCGATGAAACTACGCGGCATGTCCGCGCTTTCCCTGCGCGCGGCCCAGTACTTCACAATCCCGCTGCTATCGACCGTGGTACGCAGCGGGGACGAACTGGCATCGGCCGCCCTCGTGCGCGGACTGGGCGGAACCGCAAAGCCCACCTCAGTCACGGTCGTGAAATTCCGTGTGATCGACGCAGTCATTCTGCTCATCGTTATCGGTTTCGCGATATGGAGAATCGTCCTATGACAATAACCCAAGCCACCGGCGTCACCTTCACCTATCGAGGAGCAGACCACCCCTCAATCAATGACGCAACCATCACCATCACACCCGGAACCGTCACCTTGCTGTGTGGCGCATCGGGATCGGGGAAGACCACCGCGTTACGGCTGTTTAACGGGCTCATCCCACACTTTCACGACGGCGACCTTACCGGAAGCGTCACAGTCGACGACATTGACGTGGCACGAGTAGATCTATCAGAGCTTGCCCACCACTGTTCGACAGTGTTTCAAAACCCACGCACCCAGTTCTACACCACTCACGTGCGCCAAGAACTCGCCTTCGGCCCAGAAAATCTCGGCCGCGCCCCGCAGGAGATCTGTGCCCGCATTGACGAGGTTGCAGCCGAGTTAGGTATCGCCGACCTGTTGGAATCCCGCGTCACACAGCTGTCGGGCGGGCAGATGCAACGCGTGGCCTGCGCCGTCGCCATGTGCAACAACACGTCGCTGATCGTCTTTGACGAGCCGACCGCGAACCTATCAGCTGATCTTATCGGCCAACTCGCCACACTCATCGCCAGGCTCAAAGCTGATGGACACACGATCATCATTGCTGAACACCGGCTAAGTTTTCTTTCCGGGATCGCTGACCGTGTCTACTGCTTCGACAAAGGCAAGATCGCCCTCACCGCAACCGGCGAAGAGTTCTACGCTACCTCGGATGAGGAGCGCAAACAGCTTGGACTGCGATCCCTAGTGACTGTGTCTATGCCACAACTTCCGGAACCGGCAGGGGAGGGGCTCACGATCGACAACCTCACCTTCGCCTACCGGCAGGGGAAAACGGTTCTCAACGTCGACCATGCGCTCTTTCCGGCAGGGAAAATCACAGCGCTCCTCGGCCCGTGCGGTTCAGGGAAATCAACCCTGGCACGCATTGTTTGCGGACTAGAAAAAGCCAAACACGCATCCATCACACTCAATGGACAAAAATTCCCCAGCCGTGACGCCTACCTTGTGATGCAAGACCCTACCCGACAGTTGTTCTCAGATACCGTCATCGACGAAGTCACGCTCGGCACGACCAAAGCCGAAAAGCAACACATCGATGCCCACGCGATCCTTGAAGAACTCGACCTTGCCGACCACGAGGCTGACCATCCCCAAGCACTCTCTGGCGGGCAGCGCCAACGCCTGGTTATTGCTACAGCGCTTGCTGCGAACAAGAAAGTTTACATCTTCGACGAACCCACGTCCGGTGTTGGCTACAAGCACCTTGTCGCGATTTCCCGAGTAATGCGTAAACTCGCTGACACTGGTGCCGTCGTCATTGTCATCACCCACGACGCTGAACTCGTTACCGAGGTCGCCGACCATAGCGTCCGCCTTGACCAGATCAACGCCTGCTAACGCAAACGCTCGCTCAGCCGAAAGAGAGGAAAGCGCTTCCGCAGGTCAGAGCTAATGCGCTATACACTCGCTAACGCAAGCGATTTTCTTGACCCCCTTGGGGCGTACGCGCTAACGCAAACGCCTACTTATCATTTTCGACGTCATAGTGGAGCCGGCGACGGGAATCGAACCCGCACTCTCAGCTTGGGAAGCTGATGTTCTACCACTAAACTACGCCGGCAGCGCATGTAATGCAGCAGTGGGTAATTTTAGCACCGCGCTGCTAATTCGCCAAACGCTAGCGGGCTGCGTCGGACCCGTCGGGGAGTGCGCTGAGTGAGCAGGCGCGCTGGTTGGGAGTGCGGTCGTCGGCGGTGCGCTCGAGTCCCCATCTGGTGAGGGCTGCGACGGTGAGGTCGGATTGCATGTTGGGGTGCAAGACTCGGCCTGAGTTCGGGCAGGATGCTTCGATGTTGATGTTGGCGACGTCCGCTCCGTCGACGGCCTGCAGGATTGAAGTGCTGTTTGGGGTGGCGGTGGTGTCGGATGGTGAGTAGAGCGAGGTGTATACGATTCCGGCTTGGGTGTCGGGAAGCGTGTTGAGCGCTTGGATGACGGGGGAGTCGTTGAGTTGTTGGACTGCGCCTGGTCCTGCAAAGAACGCTGCGAGACGCGGGAATGCGCGGGCGATGGGGGAGAGGATTTTGCCGGTGCCGTTGAGGTCGGTGCCGTGGAAGGTGGCGCCAACGGTGACTGCGCGCCGGACGTTGTCGCCACCGCCGAGCTCGGCGATGTACTTCTTCACCAGCAGGCCGCCTTGGGAGTGTGCGACGAGGTCGACCTGGTCGGCACCGGTTGCTTCCTTGACACGTTCGACGTTGCGCGCGAGTTCGCGCGCGGAGCTGTTGATGTCGGCGTTGCCGTAGGAACCGGGGAAGAGAGAGGGCAGTCCGCTGCCACGGCCGTAGTTGAAGCCCCATACGCAGTAGCCTGCGGCTTTGAGGACGACGGCGTTTTGGGCCCACTTTTCGGTGTTTGCGGAGGTGCCGTGTACATAGAGCACGGGTGTTGTTTTGTCGGCGGCGGGGACGCAAGAGGCGTCGTTAAATATGTCGCTGGTGTTCGCTGTGGCGATTGGGGCGCCGCTGACCGCGAGAGCGGCGGTCAGGAGAATGGTCGAGAGGATTCGGTGCATGCGTTTACTTTAGCCCCACCCCAAAGCAGGCTAGACTAGGCGCCGTGCTTCTTTCAGACCATGACATTCGTGACGCCGTTGATTCGGGACGCCTCGGTATTGCGCCGTATGACGCTGCGTTGGTGCAGCCGTCGTCGGTAGATGTGCGTTTGGATCGGTTTTTCCGCGTGTTTAATAACTCGCGCTATACCCATATTGATCCGCGTGAGGAGATGCCGAATCTGACCACGCTGGTGGAGGTGCCTGAGGGTGAGGGGTTTGTACTGCACCCCGGTGAGTTTGTGTTGGCGTCGACGTTGGAGAAGTTCACGTTGCCGGCCGATTTGGCTGGGCGTCTGGAGGGCAAGAGCTCCCTGGGCAGGCTTGGCCTGTTGACGCACTCGACGGCAGGGTTCATCGATCCGGGGTTCTCGGGCTACATCACGCTTGAGTTGTCGAATGTGGCGAATTTGCCGATTGTGTTGTGGCCGGAGATGAAGGTCGGCCAGTTGGCATTGTTCGCGATGACGTCGCCTGCGGAGGTGCCCTACGGCAGTGGTGCGTTGGGCTCGAAGTATCAGGGGCAGCGGGGGCCGACGCCGTCGAAGGCGTACCTGAATTTCCGGTAGGGGGCTTCGCGTATGCGATTGTCGGTGGTCGGCGCGGGGTATTTGGGGGCGACACACGCTGCGTGCATGGCTGAGCTCGGCCATGAAGTGCTGGCGGTGGACACGGATGCGCGCAAGGTTGCGGCGTTGCAGTCGGGGAGTGCCCCGTTTTTCGAGCCCGGCCTCGACACATTGCTGCAGCGCCACACGGCGTCGGGTCGCCTGCGCTTCACGACCGATCTGCGCGAGGTGGCGGGGTTCGCGCGGGTGCATTTTTTGGCCGTCGGCACGCCGCAGGTTTCCGGTGGGCTTGCCGCGGACACTTCATTTCTTGACGACGCCACCTCCCGCCTCGCCGCGATCCTTGAGGGGGAGCACCTGGTGGTGGGCAAGTCGACGGTGCCGGTGGGTACGGCGCACCGCCTGCAGGAGCGCCTCCCGGGGGCGGTTGAGGTGGCGTGGAATCCGGAGTTTCTGCGTGAGGGCCACGCGGTGAAGGACACGTTGGCGCCGGACCGGATTGTGGTGGGGCAGCGCCCGGGTGGGCGCGCGGAGCAGGTGCTGCGGGAGGTGTACGCCACTCCTATTGAGCAGGGCTCACCAGTCGTGGTGACGGATCTTCCCACCGCCGAGCTAGTGAAGGTGGCGGCGAACGCGTTTTTGGCCACGAAGATTTCTTTCATCAACGCGGTCGCCGAGGTCTGCGACGCGGCGGGGGCTGACGTCACCCAGCTTGCGGACGCGATCGGGATGGACGGGCGCATCGGCCGCCAGTTCCTGAACGCCGGGCTCGGCTTCGGCGGAGGCTGCCTGCCGAAGGACGTCCGTGCGTTCATCGCGCGCGCCGAAGAACTCGGCGCGGGAGACTCGCTGCGCTTCCTCCGGGAGGTCGACGCCATCAACCAGGGCCGTCGCGCCCGCGTCGTGGACCTGGCGCGGCGGGAGCTCGGCACGTTGGAGGGGCGCACCATCGCGGTGTTGGGCGCGGCGTTTAAACCGAACTCGGATGACATCCGGGACTCGCCCGCCCTCGACGTGGCGCAGCGCCTCCACGACACCGGGGCGCACGTGCGCGTCTACGACCCGAAGGCCCTCGACAACGCCCGCGCCGCCTACCCCGACCTTGACTTTCCCGGCACGCTCACACTGGCCACCGCAGGCGCGGACCTGTGCATCCTGGCCACCGAGTGGGATGCGTTCCTGGAGCCGCTGGTGGGCGTCGACAAGCGAGTAATTATCGACGCCCGCAACGCCCTCGATGTGCCCACCTGGCAGCTGGCGGGCTGGCGCGTCATCCGCTAGTGCTGGTGGTAGTCGGCGAGGAAGTTGCCGAGGCGCTCGATGGCGTTCTCCAGCTGTGACGCCCACGGCAGCGTGACCACGCGGAAGTGATCCGGGGTGGGGAAGTTGAAGCCGGTGCCCTGCACCATAAGGATCTTCTCGCTCTTGAGCAGGTCCAGCATGAAGCGCTCGTCGTCGTGGATGTGGTACATCTCCGTGTCGATCTTCGGGAAGGCGTACAAGGCGCCCTTCGGCTCCACGACGGAGATGCCCGGGATCTCGCGCAGCTTGCGCACGGCGACGTTGCGCTGCTTGTGCAGTCGTCCGCCGTCCGCGGTGAGCTCGTAAATCGACTGGCGCCCACCCAGGGCCACCTGGATCGCGTGCTGGCCAGGCACGTTCGCGCACAGGCGCGTGCCGGAAAGCAGGTCCAAGCCCTCGATGAGGCCCTTCGCCCGGCGGCGTGGCCCCGTGAGCACCATCCAGCCGGCGCGGTACCCGCACACCCGGTACGCCTTCGACAGGCCGTTGAACGTCAGGGTGATGACGTCCGGGGCAACCTCCGCCATGGAGATGTGCTGGGCGCCGTCGTAAAGGATGCGGTCGTAGATCTCGTCGGCGAAGATCATCAGCTCGTGCTCGCGTGCGATGTTCGCGATGCCCTCGAGCGTCTCCCGCGAGTACACCGCACCCGTCGGGTTGTTCGGGTTGATCACCACGATGGCCTTGGTCTTGCTGGTCACCTTGGAGCGAATATCCTCCAGCGAGGGGTTCCAGTCGTCCTCTTCGTCGCACTTGTAGTGCACCACCTTGCCACCCGCAAGTGTCGACGCCGCCGTCCACAGCGGGTAATCCGGCGTCGGGATGAGGATCTCGTCCCCCTCGTTCAGGGAGGCCTGCGTAACCATGCTGATCAGCTCCGAGACACCATTGCCCAGGTACACATCATCGATGTCGAACGCCGGGAAGTCCGGAATCATCTCGTAGCGCGTCACAATCGCGCGACGCGCCGAAATAATGCCTTTCGACGTGGTGTAGCCCTGGGACGTCGGCAAATTGGCAATCATGTCGCGCATGATCACATCCGGCGCCTCAAACCCGAACACGGCCGGGTTGCCCGTGTTCAGCTTCAGGATGGTGTGGCCGTCGCGCTCCATCTCCTCCGCGGTCGCGCTCACCGGGCCGCGAATGTCATAAAACACGTTCTTCAGCTTCTCGGCCTGGTCAAAGTGCCGGTGCCGCTTAAAAGGCGTGTGCTGCGGGGTTGTTTGTTCTGGTGCTTCTGATTGCTTCTTGTTGGCCATGTGCCAATACTAGCGCCCGAACCTAACCACGTTTGTTGAACCGCTGCATCGTCTGCTGCGCGATATTCAACGCATCGTTCTTGAGTTGGTCCATCTGCTGGCGCTGCTGCTGCTTCCGCATCGCGATCTCCGCCGCCTGATGCGACTGCAACTCCAACTGCTGTATCTTGACCGCCTGGCGCTGCGCCCGCTGAATCTGCCGAACCGACGGCGAGTACCAGCTATCCGGCCCCACCTTCATCACATACAGCAGGATGAACACGGTCGGGATGATCAGCAGCGACAGTGTAGCTAGGGCGTCCGCCCCCATCTCTGCAAAGACGCCGATGAATGCGAGGCTGGCGATCGTCGACAAGCCCAGCAGGCCTCCGCGCACATTGCGTCCGCGCTTGCGGGCCAGCTCAATGTCCTCGCCCGTGTACACCGGCGACTGTTGCGACTGCTGGGCAGGCACCTGGCACTGGCCCGGCTTCTGCGGCAGGTCCTGGAACAACGCCATCAAATCCGGCGAGTACTCCGCTTTCGCGACAGCCGCACACCGCCTATCGAACTCGTCCATGGTCAGGCGCCCCTCACCGAACGCCACCGACAACGCCGTCACCGCGTCATTGCGGTCGGTATCGCCGATGCGGTAGTTGAATTGGAAATTCGGATTCGGTTGAGGCATGGTCATAGCTCCTAAGCATACTTGGCTGGTGCGGACTGTCCTAGAACTGCAAAGTGTAGTAACAGGAATGTAGTAATCCGCTTTTTGGGGCAATTGGGAGCGCGGACATTTCGTTGGAGTGTTGAGGGCTGGAAGGTATTCCGATGCCCGCAAAGTTCCCCGACACCGTCCG
>NZ_JASPBG010000033.1:0-1052 GCF_030228125.1 Corynebacterium sp. UMB10119B | reverse complement strand
GTAACCTCCATGTGCATGGCAGCAGTCAACGTTGCACCAGCATCAATGCGCTCAAACCAACGACCACGCTGGAAGCTGGCCCCTGCCGGATCCACAAACCCAACCTCACCGGCAGCCGTGGTGCGCTGGAACGCATCGGCTACACCAGACGAGGTTGCATTATCGAACGACACCGCAGTCTCATAGCCAAGCTGTGCCGGGGCAACAACAAACTTCCCATCATCGTAGGAGCCGGAAAGGCCAACCTGGGAGTTAATCTGGTTCGTCAGATCCGCCTGCACAAACGCCGAGGAATCCTTGTTGTTGGTCACCCGCACAATGACATCGACACGGTTGCCATCAAAGCGGTATTCACGCTCGACCGACACACCAGCGTCCTGGTCTTCACCGCGGTAGATGACCACCTGGGTGTTACCATCACGGTGCGTATCCACGTTAAGGCCAGCCTCTAAATCCACTAGCGCACCATCGGCACGCAGGTCCACATACAGTGAGGACTCCTGGCTGCCAGCAATGGAGCGGGCATCCGTAAACTTCAACGTCGAAATACGACCCGGCTGTGTTACCGAGTTGTGAAAGACCGCACCCGGCCCGTCAGCGGTCACTGTGACCGACGAGTCAGCAACAGCCATCTCCGCGTGAGCAACCTGTGCACCATTAGCCGCAACGGCCAACACACACGCTGCTACACACACCTTCCGTGCAATGCTGTTCATCATCGTTGTCACAATCCTTATACCTTCCATCACGCACCACCCAACCGGTGGAACATGAAACCCTTCGTTGTTCTGACCCCAAGTTTATGCACCCGAACTATACATGACCAATCCGCCCACAACGCCCCAACCAAACAGGCAAAAACACGCCTACAAAACCCGGATTGTTCAACACATCTAGCCCCACAAACTGCACACATAGCTTAAAAAACACTCAGAAACCATCGCAGCAAACCCAACATGTTCAACAAACCCACCGACACCTGTCGATGGGTGTTCAACAATCAACCCACCCGCATATTATGCGCATATATGCAAGGGTTGGTAAGAGATTGC
>NZ_JASPBG010000005.1:0-117495 GCF_030228125.1 Corynebacterium sp. UMB10119B | reverse complement strand
CGGACGGTGTCGGGGAACTTTGCGGGCATCGGAATACCTTCCAGCCCTCAACACTCCAACGAAATGTCCGCGCTCCCGCGGACAAGAGTTACTACAATCCTGTTACTACACTTTGAGCTTCGCGCCGACTCAAGCCACTCTGCATCCAACAAAAAGCGCCACCGACCGAAGTCGCGTGGCGCTGAATGTGGGCCCTGCGGGGATCGAACCCGCGACCTGCGGATTAAAAGTCCGTAGCTCTACCAACTGAGCTAAAGGCCCGTGCGCAACAACTTAGCACAACTCAAGGGTGGGCCGAAATCGTAAACCCACCCCGAAATGACCCTTCAGGACGCTACCCCCATATATGGTCATACCCCCTGGAAGTTAGGGGTTTTCGGTGCCTGCTACGGTAAATATATGACCATAACCTTTATTGGTTGTTTACGTTGAAGGAGTCACAATGCCGCTAGATTTAGTCGATCTGTCAAGGTGGCAGTTCGGCATTACGACGGTCTATCACTACCTTTTCGTCCCACTGACCATGGGACTCGCGCCGATGGTTGCGATCATGCAAAGCATCTGGCACAAGACTGGCGACGAGCGCTGGTACCGCGCGACCCGTTTCTTCGGAAACATTTTCCTCATTAACTTCGCGATGGGCGTTGTCACAGGCATCGTCCAGGAGTTCCAGTTCGGCTTGAACTGGTCTGAATACTCCTCGTTCGTGGGAGACGTGTTTGGTGCACCGCTCGCCTTCGAGGGCCTGACGGCATTCTTCTTTGAATCCGTCTTCCTCGGCGTCTGGATTTTCGGTTGGGGCAGGTTGCCGAAGTGGGCACACCTTGCGTCAATCTGGATTGTTTCGATCGCCGTGAACATCTCGGCGTTCTGGATTATTACCGCAAACTCGTTCATGCAGCACCCGGTGGGCGCTGTGTTCAACCCGGAAACGAACCGCGCTGAGCTGGTTTCCTTCAAGGCGTTGCTGACGAACCCGACGGTGCTGTGGGCATTCCCGCACGCGGTGTTCGGCGCTTGGATGCTCGCGGGCACCTTGGTGTGCGGCGTCGCTGGCTGGTGGATGATCCGCGAGGCCCGCAAGGGCGATCCGGATGGGGATGCCGCGACGGTGTGGCGTTCCTGCACCCGCTTCGGTGCGTGGGTCATCCTCGCTGCGACGGTGCTCATCACGCTGACTGGTGACGAGCTGGCCAAGCTGATGTTTACGCAGCAACCGATGAAGATGGCGTCGGCAGAGGCACTGTGCCACACTGAGCTGGATCCGCACTTCTCGGTGCTTTCTATCTCGACGTACAACGACTGCGAGTCCGCAACCCAGCTGATCGGCCTGCCATTTGTGCTTCCGTTCCTGGCACAGGGCAAGCTTTCTGGCGTTGAGCTGCAGGGCGTGCTGGATCTGCAGCAGTACTACGAGTCGCTGTACGGCCCGGGCAACTACACCCCGAACCTGTTCGTGACGTACTGGTCCTTCCGCATGATGATCTTCTTCATCGTCGTTTCCGTCGTGATGGCGCTGGTAGGCCTGTGGGTGACCCGCGGCAAGCGCGTGCCTACTGCGAAGTGGCTGGGCACCTTGTGCCTGGTGGCGCTGCCGGCTCCATGGCTGTCGAACATTTCGGGCTGGATCTTCACCGAGATGGGCCGCCAGCCGTGGATCGTCCACCCGAACCCGGCGTTCCAGGGTGGGGATCACCCAGGGATGGAGCAGAACATTCACATGCTGCTGGACTTCGGTGTTTCTGACCACCAGCCGTGGCAGGTGCTGCTCTCTATGGTGCTGTTCACGGTGCTCTACGGCATCGGTGCGGTGCTGTGGGTGTGGCTCATTCAGCGTCAGGTCCGTAAGGGCATGGACCAGCCTGGACTGCACGAGGGCGACTCCAAGCGCTTGAAGGATGTGCTCTATGGCCCGAACGCCGAGACCGAGTTGGAGCCGTTGAGCTTCAAGTCTTCGCAGGAGTCCGGCGCAACCACAACCACTGCGGACAACAAGGAGCTATAAATCATGGACTTGCAAGTGCTTTGGTTTGTGATCATCGGAGTGTTCTTCACCGGCTACTTCGTGTTGGAGGGCTTTGACTTCGGTGTTGGCATGTTGTTGCCGTTCATGAAGGGCGATGAGATCGAGAACGACCGTCGTCGCACGGCTGCGATCAGGACAATCGGCCCGATCTGGGACGGCAACGAGGTGTGGCTCATTACGGGCGGCGCGGCGATTTTCGCGGCGTTCCCTGAGTGGTACGCCACGCTGTTCTCCGGCTTTTACCTGCCGCTGGTGCTCATCCTTATGGGCCTGATTGTCCGCGGCGTGAGCTTGGAGTGGCGAGTCAAGGTGGACACGCTGAAGTGGCGCAGGCTTTGCGACGCCGGCACGGCGTTTGGCTCCTACCTGCCTACGCTGCTGTGGGGCGTTGGTTTCACGAACATCGTGATGGGCGTTCCGCTCAACGAGCAGGGCCGTCTGGACTCCTTCTATGACGGCTTCCTTGGCCTGCTCAACCCGCTCGGCCTGCTGGGCGGCGTGGCGTTCGTACTGCTGTTCATGCTGCACGGTGCGACGTTCCTTGGGTTTAAGTCCCACGATCCGCTGCGTGCTGAGATGCACGCGTTCGCGAAGAAGTTCATTGCTGGCCCGGCGATCGTCGTTGGCGCGGCGTACCTGCTGTGGATCCAGCTCACGCTGGGCGCTGGCTGGACCTGGATCCCGCTGGTGCTCGCTGCAGTTGGCCTGGTTGTTTCCGTGGTCGCGATTGTTGGCAACAAGGACGGCTTGGCGTTCTGGATGACGGCGTTCGCGATTATCTGCTGCGCGATTGTCCTGTTCGGATCGCTGTTCCCGGACGTGATGCCGTCGACAAGCGACCTGTTCGCTGGCTGGGATATCCGCAACGCGTCCTCCTCGCCGTACACCTTGAAGGTGATGACGTGGGCGGCTGTGTGCCTCACCCCGATCGTCCTGGCAGGTCAGATTTGGACCTACTGGGCGTTCCGGAAGAGGGTGTCGGTCTAGGCTATGGCCTCGCCGATTGACCCCCGGCTACTTCGCCTCGTACCGCCCGTGCGCCAACTCATTGTGCGCACGGGCGTTGCGCAAGCTGCAGACACGTTACTGCTGGTGGCCCGGGGTATTTTGATTGGGATTGTCGCAGCGTCGGCGGTGACGGAGCGCGCGGTTCCGCGTGCCTCGTTGCTGTTGGCGCTTGCTGGCGTTGTTGTGGCCCACGGCGTGTTGTCGTGGGTAGCGCAGCGCTGGTCCGCCGATGCGGTCGGCGGCGTTGTAGAGGACTTGCGGACGAAGGCGCTGCGGGCGTTGGCGAAGCAGGACCCGCGCGCGGTGGAGCAGGATTCGGCGACGTGGCGTCACGTGCTCACGCGCGGCATTACGGACTTCCGCCCTTATCTCACGGAGTTCCTCCCCGCCCTCTTTTCGACGGCCATCGGCACCCCAATCGTGGTCGCCGTCATCTTCTACTTCGACTGGATCTCTGGCGTGTTTTGCCTGATTACGCTGCCGTTGATTCCGATGTTTATGGTGCTGATCGGCAAGTTGACGGCGGATCACACCAAGCGCCGACTCGAGGTCACAGCTGGGCTGGGTGCTCAACTGTCGGACCTGTTGGCAGGTGCTCCGACACTGCGCGCTCTGCACGCCACGAAGCGTCCTGCGCAGCAGATCCGCCAAACGGGCCAAAAACACGCGGACTCCACCATGGGAGTGCTGCGCCTGGCGTTCCTGTCCTCGTTCGCTTTGGAGTTCATCGCGACGTTGTCGGTGGCGTTGGTCGCGGTGAGCATCGGCCTGCGGCTGGTGACCGGTTCGATCACGCTGCTGGCCGGGCTGACGGTGCTCATCATCGTCCCGGAGGTCTTCGCTCCGATACGCAGGGTCGGCGCGAGTTACCACGCCGCAGCCGACGGCCTGAGCGCCGCCGAGCGCGTCCTCGAGCTTCTCGACGCCCCCTCCGCCACCACCGGCTCCTACATCGCCGAGGAACCCGGTGTGCAGGTACGCAACCTGAGCGTGCGTGGACGAGACGGAGTCCGCCCGGATGGGCTCACCTTCGACGCCCCGCGCGGCCAGGTCACGGTGCTGACCGGCGCAAATGGTTCTGGTAAGTCAACCACGCTGTTGGCGGTGCTGGGCCAGTTGCCGGATGCAATGGTTGGGGGCGAAGTGGGCGTCGAGAAGAAGGTGGCGTATCTGCCTGCGACCCCGGCGATGGAGCCTGGGACCGTGGGCTCGAACGTGGCACTGTTTGGCGCGCGCGGGGACGTCGAACTGGTGGGCGTGTCTGAGGCGCACGCTGTCGGCCCATATGGGGACGGCATTTCCGCAGGACAGCGACAGCGCGTCGGCATTGCGCGCACGTTCGCCGCGGATGCGGACGTGTTCGTGTTGGACGAGCCGACCGCGCACCTCTCCCCCGAATTGGTCGACGAAGTGATACGAAGGATGCGTGAGCTGGCGCAGCGGGGCGCTGCGGTGCTGGTTGCGTCCCATGACCAGCGGGTACTCGACGCCGCAGACCAGGTGGTGCAGGTATGAGTGACTTGAAGTTTTTGCTGCGCATCGCACAGGTGCGTCCCCGCGACCTGATCAGCCCAATCATCGCCGGGGCGATTACGCTGCTGGCGGCGCTGAACCTGACGGTACTGTCCGGCTGGCTGATTACGCGCGCGTGGGAGATGCCGCCGGTGTTGGACCTCTCGGTGGCGGTGACGGCTGTGCGCGCGTTGGGTATTTCGCGAGCGGTGTTCCGCTACCTTGACCGGTTGGTGGCGCACAAGCTGGGCCTGCGCGCGCTGACGACGCTGCGCGCCACCATGTACGACGCCCAGGCGGCCGCCGGCCGTGTGGGCCGCGGCGAGGGCCAGGCGCTGCTGGTGGCGGATACGGAGCGCGTGACGGATTACATCGTGCGCACGCTCGTCCCGCGTGGCGTCGCCGTGGTGCTCACGGTGGTAGCCATCGTGGGCGCGGCGCTGCTGCACCCACTGGCGGCGGTAATCATGGCGGGTGGGTTCGCGCTCACGGGCCTGCTCATCCCCTACTTAGCGACGCGCGCTTCGCGCAACACCTTCCTGGTCGAGGCAGAAAACGCTTTCACGCTGCAGCTCGACTCGGTGCTGCACGACAGGGTGGAGTACGCCGTCGCCGGCAAGGGCGACGCGCTGATCGAGCAGGCCGCGCAGGCCTCGGCGGATGCGAGCAAGGCGTGGGCACAGTCCACGCGCCCGGAGGCCACCGCGTCTGCAATCCAGGCGTGGGCCACGGGCATCAGTGCGCTGCTGATTACGTGGTTGGCCGTCGAGACGTATACGGGCAACCCGGTGTGGCTGGGCATGCTGGTAATGCTGCCGCTGGCGGCCTTTGAGGCGCACGGCCCACTCGCGGGGGCTGCGGTGCACGCGGACCAGGCGAAGCGCAGTGCCCACCGCCTGCGCGAGGTCGCGGACCGCGCCGAAGAGACAACGAAGCTCAGCGGCGGCCCCCTCCCCCACCCGGAGACCGGCGTGGCCGTGCGGGCGGAGGCGCTGCGCACCGTCTACGGCGACCAAGCATGGGACTTCGAGCTTGCCCCCGGCCAGCGGATGCTGGTGCGCGGGCCTTCCGGCTGTGGCAAGACCACGATGCTGGAAACGCTCGCTGGGCTGCTGCCCGTCGCCGGCGGGACGGCGGCCATCGCGGAGGGTGCGCGTCTGTTCGCGGAGGACGCCTGGGTGTTCGCCACGACAGTGCGGGAGAACCTGCTGGTTGCCAACGGCGACGCCAGCGACGCCCGCATGGCCGAAGCGCTGGAGGCGACCGGCTTCGAGTTCGACCTGGACTTCATGCTGGAAAACGGCGCAGACTCGCTGTCCTCCGGGCAGCGCCGCCGACTGCTGCTGGCCCGCGCCCTGGTCAGTGACGCCCCCATACTGCTGCTCGACGAACCAACCGAGCACCTCTCCATCGACGCCGCGGAGCACCTCCTCGACGTCCTGCTGCACGAACCGCTACCCGGCGCGCTGCCGCAGCGCACGGTGATTGCGGTCGTACACGTCGACGGGCCCGTCGGCATCGAGGTTGCTGCCTCGCCGACGGGCCCGGACGTGGTGTCGTAGCTGGCGCTACTTCTTCATCGTGCCGGTTTCCATGATGCGGGTATGGAAGTCGAACGCGTGACGCAGATCGTGTGGCGTCTGCTGGAACTTGCTCTTCGACGCCAGCTCCACGTACTCCTCGAGCAGTGGGCGGTAGTCGGGGTGGGCAATCGCGATCATCTTGGCCACACGGTCACGTGGAGCGAGGCCGCGCAGGTCAGCGACACCGAACTCGGTGATGAAGACCATCGCGTCGTGCTCGGTGTGGTCCACGTGGGACACCATCGGGACGATGGAGGAAATCGCTCCGTCCTTCGCGGTCGCCGGGGAGATGAACGAGGAGATGTAGGCGTTGCGGGTGAAGTCGCCAGAGCCGCCCAGCGCGTTCATGATGCGGGAACCGTTGATGTGGGTGGAGTTCGCGTTGCCGTAGATGTCCGCCTCAATCATTCCGTTGGAGGCGATCAGGCCGGTGCGGCGGATGACCTCCGGGTGGTTCGAGATCTGCTGCGGGCGCAGGATGATGGACTCGCGGTAGCGCTTGGCTTCCGCGTTCATCTTGTCTGCGTACTCAGGGGACAGCGAGAAGGACGTTGCGGATGCGACGGACATCTTGCCGGCGTCGATAAGGTCGACCATGCCGTCCTGGATAACCTCGGTGTACGCCTGGATGTTCTCAAACTTCGAGTCCATCAGGCCGGCCATCACGGCGTTCGGCACGTTGCCCACGCCGGACTGCATAACGTAGCCGTCGTAGGTGAGGCGGCCGTGGCGCACCTCGTGCTCGAGGAAGTCGAGGAAGTTCGCGGCGATGCGTTCAGAGGTCTCGTCCGGAGCCTTGAACGGCGCATTGCGGTCCTCAGCGTTGGTCTTGACGACGGCGACGACCTTCTCCGGGTCGATCTCGATGTAGGTGGTACCGATGCGGTCGCCAGCCTTGGTAATCGGGATCGGGATGCGGTTCGGCAGTGGTGGCACGAGCCAGATGTCGTGCATACCTTCAAGGTCGAGCGACTGCCACTCGTTGACCTCGATGATGATCTTCTTCGCCGCGTTGAGGTACTCAACCGAGTTGCCGACCGACGAGGAAGGCACGATGTTGCCCTCCTCGGTAATGCGGACCGCCTCGACGATCGCGACGTCCACGTCGCCGAAGAAACCCTGCTCAACCATCATGCCGGAGTGGGACAGGTGGATGTCCTGGAACTTCATCTCGCCGGCGTTGATCTTGTTACGCATCTGCGGGTCAGACTGGTACGGCATTCGGTAGCGCAACGCATTTGCTTCCGCCAGGACGCCGTCGCACTCCGGTGCCGTCGAGGCGCCGGTGAACAGGTCGATTGCGTACTCCCGGCCAGCGTTATGCTCGTCGGTTGCCTTGGCTGCGATCGCAGCAGGCATTGCCTTCGGGTAACCAGCGCCGGTGAATCCCGAGATCCCGACCTTATCTCCATGGTTCACGAACTGGGCAGCTTCCTCTGCAGTCATGACCTTGGCGCGCAGCTTGTCACTCGCGATACGCTCGCTCATTAAAAACCTCACTTCGTGTTGATGATTCAGATATCACACCACCATAATTGTGACTTAGGTCTTACGGCAGAAAACTACGCAAACATCCAGAAAGGTCACCCTCACTGGATACCCCCTACCGGGCGAAGCGGGCGTCGACAAACAAAAGGGACATCCGAATTGGACTGCGCAGGCAGTGGCGGGAACAATGGGGGCACTATGAACCCACATCTGAGCATCGGCGGCCTGGAGCTGAACTCCCCCGTCCTCCTCGCGCCGATGGCCGGCGTGACCAACATGCCGTTCCGCGTGCTGTGCCGCGAAATTGAGCAGGAGCTCACCGGCACCACCTCCGGGCTGTACGTCTGCGAGATGATCACCGCCCGCGCGATGGTCGAGCGCAACGAGAAAACGCTCAAGATGATCCGCTTCGCCGATGTGGAACAGCCGCGCTCCATGCAGCTCTACACCGTGGACCCCGCCTACACCTACGAGGCGGTGCGCATGATCGTCGAGGAAAACATCGCCGACCATGTGGACATGAACTTCGGTTGCCCGGTGCCCAAGGTCACCCGGCGCGGCGGCGGGTCGGCCATCCCGTATAAGCGCAGGCTGTACGGCAACATCGTGGCCGCGGCTGTCCGCGCGGCGGAAGGTTCGGGGGTGCCAATTACGGTGAAGTTCCGCATCGGGATTGACGACGACCACCACACGCACATGGACGCCGGGCGCATCGCCGCCGAGGAAGGTGCGGCAGCCGTGGCGCTGCACGCGCGCACTGCCGCGGAGCGCTACTCCGGGGCGGCGCACTGGGATGAGATCGCCCGGCTGGTTGAGCACATGCGCGGCACGGGGCTGCCGGTGATCGGCAACGGGGACATCTTCGCTGCCAAGGATGCGACCGACATGATGGAGCAAACCGGCTGCCACGGCGTGGAGGTCGGCCGCGGGTGCTTGGGCAGGCCGTGGCTGTTCGCCCAGATTGGTGCGCAGCTGCGCGGGGAGCCGATCCCGCCGGAGCCAACCCTCGGGCGTGTCAGCGGCATCATCGCCCGCCACGCGGAGCTGCTCGCGGAGCACGTCGGTGAGCAACAGGCCTGCCGCGACATCCGCAAGCACACCGGCTGGTACCTGCGCGGATTCCCGGTTGGCGGCGAATTCCGCAAGGACCTTGCCCGGGTGGAAACGCTCGATGAGCTCGGGGCGCTGCTGGCGACCATCGCGGACTCCGAAGAACTCGCCGAGCACGCCGACGACGCCCGCGGCCGCCAGGGTTCTTCCTCCAAGGTTGCACTGCCAGAGGGCTGGCTCGACGATCCGGAGGACGCCACCGTGCCGGAGGGCGCGGAGATCGAGAACAACGGCGGCTAAGCCTTGCCTCGTTGATCAGGCCGTACCTATTACTATGGCGGGCATGCGTACCGCCTACCGTGAACACCTCGAAGCCTTCAACCGCGACCTGTTGCAGATGTGCGACACCGTGCGCGAGGTCATGCAGCTGGCGTCCACCGCGCTGCTGGAGCAGTCACTCGAGGACGCCGAGCATGCCCTCAACGCCTCTGACCCGCTCAAGGAGTTGAAGCTGCGCTGCGAGGAGCGCAGCATGAGCCTGCTCGCGCTGGAGAACCCGGTGGCGGGAGACCTGCGCCAGGTGCTGTCCTCTATCTATATCGTGGAGAACTTCTCGCGGATGGGCGCGATGGCGAAGCACATTGCGAAGCTGGCGCGGCTGCGCCACCCCTTCCCCGTGTTGCCGAACACGGAGCACGCCCCGATCGCTGAGATGGCCGCCCGCGTGGACGAAATGGTCAACATCACACACGACCTGCTGCTCGACCCTGACGCGGACGTCGCCGTTGAGCTCAACGCAATCGACGAAGGTGTCGACGACCTCCACGACTACCTCAACGCCATCACAACGTCTGACTCCTGGGAACACTCTGCGCGGGAGGCCGTCGACGTGGCGCTCGTCTCCCGCTACTACGAGCGCTACGCGGACCGCTGCGTGAACGTCGCCGGCCGCGTCGTCTTCCTGGTCACGGGCCTAAACCCGAAGGAGTACATGAAGCAGCGCGACGAGGACGCGTTTGACCGCCACTCGAAGCTGGCGGCAATCGAGCGGCGGTTCAGAGCCAAGAAGTAGCGGCTAGCCGAAGCGGCCTGCGATGTAGTCTTCGGTTTCCTGCCGTGACGGGTTCTCGAAGATCGTGGTGGTGTCGTCGAACTCGATGAGCTGGCCAGGCTTACCGGTTGCTTCCAGGGAGAAGAACGCCGTCTTGTCGGACACACGCGCGGCCTGCTGCATGTTGTGTGTCACGATCACGATGGTGTAGTTCTCCTTCAGCTCGTGGATGAGTTCCTCCACGGCCAGGGTCGAGATCGGGTCGAGGGCGGAGCAGGGCTCGTCCATAAGCAAGACCTCGGGGCGCACCGCGATGGCCCTCGCGATGCAGAGGCGCTGCTGCTGACCACCGGAAAGGCCGCCACCCGGCTTGTCCAGGCGGTCCTTGACCTCGTCCCACAGGTTCGCCGCGCGCAGGGAGCGCTCCGCGACGTCCTTGAGCTCCTTCTTGTTCTTCACCCCTGCCAAGCGCAGGCCCGCCACGACGTTGTCCTCGATGGACATCGTCGGGAACGGGTTGGCCTTCTGGAACACCATGCCGACGGTGCTTCGCACCGACACCGGGTCCACGTCCTTGCCGTAAATATTGTGGCCGTCCAGAATAATCTCGCCCTGCACGGAGGCGCCCGGGATCACCTCGTGCATGCGGTTGAGCGTGCGCAGCACGGTTGACTTGCCACAGCCCGAAGGGCCGATGAACGCAGTGACTGCCTGCGCGGGAATCTCCATGGTGACGTCCTGCACCGCGTGAAAATCACCGTAGTAAATGTTGACGTCACGCATCTGAAGCTTCGACATATTGCACGTAATCCTTATTTCTTCACTGAAAACTTCGCGGCAATCAACCGCGCGAGGGCGTTGAGCACAACAACAATGATGAGCAGTGTGAGGGCCGAGCCCCACAGCCTGTCGGCGGCCGCACCCGTACCGCCTGCCTTCCACATGTCCAGCATGAACAGCGGCAGCGAGGACTGCGGCTGACCAAACATGCCGGCCCAGTTCACGATCGGCGTGGACCCAACCAGGATCAGCACCGGCGCGGACTCGCCCATCACGCGGGCAATCGCCAGCATGATGCCGGTGGTGATGCCGGAGAAGGCTGTCGGCACCACGACGCGCACGATGGTCTTCCACTTCGGCACGCCCAGGGCGTAGGACGCCTCGCGCAGATCCATCGGTACCACGCGCAGCATCTCCTCCGTATTGCGCACCACCACGGGCAGCATCAGCAGGATCAGCGACAGCGCGACCGCGAAACCGGAGCGCGCCTGCCCCAGCACCGTGATCCACAGCGCGTAGATGAACAGCGCGGCAACAATCGACGGCACACCTGACAGGATGTCCACCATGAACGTGGTCAGCTTGCCCAGCTTCCCGCCCTTGTCATACTCCACCAGGTAGATCGCTGTGGCCACGCCAATCGGGATCGCAATTATCGACGCCACCAATGTCTGCGCCAGCGTTCCTACAATCGCGTGCAGCGCACCGCCGCCCTCCTTGGTGGCGCGGATACCGACCATGTCGGTGGTCCACCAGGACACGTCGCTGATGGCGTCCCACCCGCGGCCGACCACCGTGACCAGCAGCCACAGCAGCGGCAGCATCGCCAGCACCATCGTGGCAGCCACGAGGGTGCCCATCACAGCGCTTTTGATCGTGCGCGACTTCGCCACGGGGGTAAATGGCGACATAGGCTTTGTTGTCATTTACTTCTCCTCACAATCGCGCGCGCTGCAGCGTTGACCGCAAACGTAATCACAAACAGGACCAAGCCCGCCGCAATGTAGGCGCCAGCGCTAATCGGGTTATTGAACTCCGCGGACGCATTCGCGATCGCGGTTGCGAAGGTGGTGCCGCCGTCGAAGAGCGAGCCGCGGAACAGCGGTGCCGGGGAGACCACCATGTACAGCGCCATCGTCTCGCCCAGCGCGCGGCCCAGCCCCAGCATGGAACCGGCCACGAAGCCGGACTTGCCGAACGGCAGCACCGTCATCCGCACCACGTCCCAGCGCGTCGCACCCAACGCCATCGCAGACTCGATGAGACCGCGCGGCGTCTGCGTGAAGATCTCGCGCGCGGTGGCTGCGATGATCGGCAAGATCATGATGGCCAGCACGATGCCACCGGTCAGGATGTTGCGGCCCGTCGCGAACGACGGCGAGTTTTGGTAGTGCGCGAAGAGGAAGAAGTCGCCTCCCCAGGAATGCACCCACTCATAAAACTTGCCCAGTGCAGGTCCCAGCACCTTCGCGCCCCAGATGCCGTAGACGATCGACGGCACCGCCGCCAGCAAGTCCACCAGCACCGCGAGCGGGCGCACCATGCGCTTCGGCGCGAAGCTCGAGAGGAACAACGCCACACCCAGAGCGACCGGCATCGCGATGAGCAACGCGATGAGCGAAATCATCACCGTGGAGAAGAACAAGTTCGGGATACCGAAACGCATTGCGTCTAAGTTCGCCGTCTCCCACGGACCCGAATACGTCAGGAACCCGAGGAAGCCGCCTTCGTTCCGCAGCAGGGGCGGCAACGCCTCCAGCAGGAGGAATGCGCCAATCGCAGAAATGATGAGCGTGATTAAAACCGAAGAGGACGTCGATACGCCCTCGAAGACGCGGTCCCCGGCTCGGCGCCGGGGGCGCGCCTCAACTTGAGCTGTAGCCATTGTTACTGAATCGCGTTGATGGCCTCGCGGAGACGCTCAGCGTGCGCGCCCGACACCGGGATGAAGCCCTCGGACTCCAGCTCGCTGTCCTGCGAGTCCAGCGCCACGTTCAGGAAGTCACGCACCATGCCAACGGTTGCGGCATCGTAGCCAGCCGAGCACACAATTTCGTAGGTGGTCAGGATCAGCGGGTAGGAATCCGCATCCTTCGACGCGAACAGCGCTTCCGAGTCCACCACCATGTTGTGGCCCTCCGTGGAGAACTTCATGTGTGCCAGCGCGTTGCCCACGGTGGTGGAGTTCAGCTCAACCGGGCCGTTGCCGAAGTCAACCTTCGCAATCTTGTCTGCGAAGCCCGCCTCAACGTAGGTGATCGCGCCTGGGGTGTTTGCCACCTGGTCAGCGACACCGGTGGAGCCATTCGCACCGGAGCCGACCTCCGTCGGGAACGCCTTGCCCTTCGACTCCCACTTGCCATCCGACGCCGCAATCAGGAACTTTTGGAAGTTATCCGAGGTACCCGACTCGTCCGCGCGGTAAACGACGTTGATCTTCTGGTCCGGCAGCTCCACGCCCGGGTTGGACTCCGCAATCTTCGGGTCATTCCAGTTCTTGATGACGCCCTGGAAGATCTCCACGATGTTGTCGACGCTCAGCGTCAGCTCGTCGACGCCCTCCAGGTTGTATGCAACCGCGACAGGGCCAATCACGAACGGCAGGTGCCACGCCTCGTTGCCACCGCAGCGCTCCGCAGCCTTTGCGACTTCCTCTTCCTTCAGTGGCGAGTCGGAACCAGCGAAGACCACCTGGTTGTCCAGGAACTGCTTCACGCCAGCGCCGGAACCAGTCGGGTTGTATGCCAGCGTCGCGCCCGGAACGTCCGCCTCGTACACCGTACGGAAGTAATCCATCGCGTTCTGCTGCGAAGACGCGCCCTCCGCCAGCAGCTGCCCAGTTTCGCCGGAAAGTTCGTACTCCCCTGCGACTGCAGCATCGGAACCGGGGGTATCCGTTGCGGAGGTGTCCGCCGCATTGTCTGCACCGTTGCCACACGCAACCAACGCGGCCGACGCTACCGCTAATGCACCGAATACTGCTGCAGAACGCTGATTTTTGAAATTCACGTGGAATACCTTTCCAAGAAATAGTGACCTTTAATGTTCGAGGAGTAACGCTAAAGCGTGATGGTGAACACTAAAGGCCCCTATTCGTGAACTTCACATGAATGTTGCGTGACGGTTGGGTTTAATCACCCGCCGCTGCCCCCGCCGCTTTATATACGACGTGGCGCTCCGCGACCTGGAATCCAAGCTCCTCGTAGCGCTTCACGGCCGGGGCATTGTCCGCCTCAACGTAGAGGATCACAGCCGGGCTTCCCTGCTCCGCGAGGTGAACCAGCCCCAGTTCCATCAATACGCCGCCAAGGCCGTGGCCGCGGAAGGCGTCCGCCAAGCCGACAACGTAGACCTCTCCGGTGCCGTCCGGGTGGCGCTTCGTCCAGTGGAAGCCCGCAAGCTCCTCGCCGCGGTAGAGCAGCCACACCCCGGCTGGGTCGAACCACTCCGCTTCCATCGCGCGGTGCAGGCGCTCGATATCCCAGCCGCCTTGCTCCGGGTGCCAGGAAAACGCCTGGTTGTTGGCCTCCAGCCACGCCTTTTCGACGGCCCCACGGCCCCACTTTGCGCTCGCCTCGGTGAGGTTGAACGCCTCGTATCCCTCGGGCAGCTGCACGGGTTCAGCGCGCACCTCGTCCAGACGCATCACGAGCAGCTCGCGCACCGGGTGCAATCCCAGCAGCAGGGCGACCTCGTGGGCGTCGGGCAGGTTGCCGTGGGCCCACAGGCCCGCGGCGGGGTTGTGGGCGAAGGTGGCGTCGACAAGGCTGCGGCCCATCCCCTGACCACGCGACTGCGGATCCACCGCGAGCTCCGCCGAACCGTCCGGGGCGAACCCCACGACTCCTACAACGTCGTCGCCCTGTCTGACTACCAGGTGGTTGTGGCCCAGGCGGGCGTCGTGAAGCCCGTTAAGGAACTGCTCGGAAAAGGCGGCGATGCCGTCGTAGTCCGCGACGCGCTGCAGCATCGCCTCGACCTGTTTGGCCGTCTCCGGATGTTCCGGCAGCGTGAGCGGTTGGGGGTGAAAGCGAGTGTTCGTCATGCCCCAAGGCTAGCGTGTGTGTACAACTAGAGACGTGAAGAAACGGTCGATCGCCCTCGGGCTCGTTGCGGTGCTATGCGTCGGTGGCGCCGCCGACACCCTGTTTGCCTCCGGCGTGGAGCGCACGCTGTCGAGGCAGGCCGCGCAGCTCAACGGGCTCGAAGTAGCCCCCGAGGCCTACATCTCCGGATTCCCGGTGGCGCTGGCTGCTGTGACCGGAGCTGTGTCAAGGGTGAGCCTGCACTCCGTAGACGTGCCGGTGGCGGGCGTCGGCGTGGGCAACGCCGGGGTGGAGCTGATCAACCTGGAACTGCCCGCAAACGCCGGGCAACGCTTGCGCCGCGCGGATCTCACCGGCGCGCAGGCCGACGTTGTACGCCGCACAGTGCGCCTCGACGGCGTCGCGTTCGGCCAGCTCCTCGGCATGACCGACCTCGACATCGCGCATCCCTACGACATCTCGCCCTCCGGCGGCACCGCGAGCGAAGCTCGCATGACCGGCACCGTCCCCGGCACGGACATTCCCACCACAGTCGTGGTCACCCTGCGCCTCGACGGCCCCACCTTCCGCATGCGGCCCAGCCAGCTTATCGACGTCCCCTCCGACCTCACCGACCGCGTCATCGACGCGTACACCCTGGACAGGGACACCCGCGACCTGCCGCTAGGCGGCCAGGCCGACAACGTGCAACTTTCCGGCGGCTCCATCGAGTTTTCCCGCGACCGCATCAACACCGTCGTGGAAGCTGCCGACCTCGCACCGCTGGTGTAGGACGTTGTAGCCTGGTACGCATGAGTGAAAAGCTAAACGGAAACGAAGCAGTCAACCTCGCCGCTGAACAGTCGAAGGCGACCGCGCACCGCAACATCCCCGCCCTCGGGTTTGATGAGATGCCCCTGCCAGCGGACACGGCAAACCTGCGTGAAGGCCCCAACCTGCACGACGGACTCTTAGCGCTCCTGCCACTAGTCGGCGTGTGGCACGGCGAGGGCCAAGCCAACGATAACGGCGACGAGTACGCCTTTGGCCAGCAGCTGGTCATCTCCCACGACGGCGAGAATTACCTCCGCTTCGAGTCCCGCATCTGGCGCCTGGACAAGGACGGCAAGCCCACCGGCGCGGACCAGCGCGAGGTCGGCTTCTGGCGCATTTCCCTGAAGGACGAAATCGAGGTCACCCTCACCAACTCCCGCGGGCTCACCGAGATCATGTACGGCACACTGCTCAACGAGCGCGCATGGCAGCTGACCAGCGCGTCGACCATCGTGACGGAAACGGGCCCCGAGAACCACGGCCCCGGCAAGCGCGTCTACGGCCTGATGCCAAACAACAACCTCGGTTGGGTTGACGAGCGCGCCGTCGACGGCGAGATGGTCCCCTACATGTCCGCCGAACTCAAGCGCGTGGCCGGCTAAGCACTAAGGTTTACAGGCTTTTACAGGCCCAGACTCGCGTCGAGCGCCTGCTGCACTAGCTCCTGGATCTCCCGAGCGTTCTCGGGGGCCGGGAGCTTTTTGCCGTTCAGGCGCTTCACCCTCGTCGCCATCCTCGTGGAGCTCACCAACCACACCGACTCAGCCTTGAACAGTTCATTGAGGTAGATGTCTTTCTGCTTGCACTTCCAGCCGCGCGCGGATGCGTACTCGAACAGCGCGGCCTGCGTCGTGCCCGGCAGGATGCCCGGCCCCGGCTTCGGCGTGCGGATCCGCCCGCCCTTCTTCACCACGATCACCGTCGAGTTCGCGCCCTCCAGCACGCGATCGGTGGTGGGGTCGATGTAGATCACGTCGTCGTGCCCGTGGCTCTTCGCCCAGCGCAGCGCAGCCATGTTCGCCGCATAGTTCAAGGTCTTCGCGCCTACCTGCATCCACGGCACTGCGTGCTCACCGGTGTCCAGGGAGTAGCCACGCGAGGTCGTCATTACCGACACCCCGCTCTTGCGCTGCTGCAACGCAGTCTCGTCGATGGGGCGCACCGTCAACCACGCCGTGGGGACGCCGGTGGTTTCGCGGCCGCGCGTCATCGTCCACACGCAGCGCGCGTCCACTTCCTCCGGCTCGCTGCCACGCTCGCGCACGTAGTCGGCCACCGCCTCATTCGTCGCCTTCACCCAGTGGTCCACCCCCGGGTCCGGCAGGTCGAGTGTGCGGGCGCTTCGCCGGAAACGCTCAATGTGGGCCTCAAGGTTGGCGGGCACCCCCTTCCGGATCAGGATGGTTTCGAAGATGCCGTCGCCACGCGTGACGGCGGCGTCGTCCCAAAACACGTGCGGCATGCTGGCGTTTTGGCGTCGAATAGAACCGCCGAACGGTTCCACAAGATAGATCACTGGAGCTGGTAACAAGTGCGACGAACCCATGCGTTCATAGTATCCCGCTACGATGGTGGATGTGTTGAACTCTTCTCCACTTTTGCAACGCCCTGGCGCCGCAGAGTTTGCGGGCACGACGCCGCTCGACGCGAAGGGGGTCGCCTGGCACTACGGGGAGCCGCTCGGCGAACAGCGCGCCATGGACGCCCAGCCCGTCATCATCGACCGCTCGCAGCGCCGCATCATCGCGGTCGCGGGGCCCGACGCACCAGAGTTCTTAAACAACCTCCTCTCACAAAAGCTTGACGACGCCCCCTCCGGCTTCGCAGCCTCCGCCCTCGACCTCGACGCACAGGGCAGGATCCTCCACCACGCCGACGTCTTCTACGACGGCACCACGTTCTACCTCGACCTGCCAGCCGCGCAGTACGAAACGTTCACCGCGTTCCTACGCAAAATGGTGTTCTGGTCCGACGTCACCATCACCGACACCGACTTGACGATCCTCACGCTCATCGGCCCAGCCGACGCCACGGAAGCCCTCGCGTCGATGGACGGCACGGCGTTTTCCCGGCGGGTGTCCCCGTGGACCGCGCACGCGCGCTTCGACATCGCGGTCGAACGCGATCGGATCGAAGAGGTCGTCGATGCGCTGGTGGAACGCGGCGGCGTGCTCGGCGGGCTGATGGCGTTTACCGCCGAGCGGGTGCGGGCCGGCGAGCCCGAACTCGGCGCCGACTGCGACGAAAAAACCATCCCGCACGAAGCCCCGCGCCTGATCAACCGCGGCGACCGGATCGCCGCCGTCCACCTGGAGAAGGGCTGCTACCGCGGGCAAGAGACCGTCGCGCGCGTGGAAAACATTGGCCGCTCCCCTCGGCTCATGGTGATGTTGCAGCTCGACGGCTCCGCACCCACCGAGCCAGAGATCGGTGCAACCATCCGGGCGGGCGGGCGCGCGGTTGGCACGCTGGGCACCGTTGTCCACGACGCCGACTACGGCCCCATCGCACTCGCCCGGCTAAAACGGTCCGCACTCAACGCCGGCACTGACGTCGACCTTGACATCGATGGCGTTTCCGCCCGCATCGACCCCGATTCCCTCCCTACCGACGAGGGCGAGAAAGCCGGGCGCAAGGCACAACAACGGCTGCGCGGCAACTAGGGCCGGGTGAGAGCCTCTGTCGAGACCCGGATTGGGGCTTGTTGTACAAAACACACAGGTCACCCCGTGGAGGGGAATTTTTGGGACGTTCGCGCTATTATGTCCTACAGGACAATTAACGAATCGAAAAGCATGAGGCCGCTCCCTGCCCGGGAGCCGCCCAGAAGAACCACCTCAAGGGGGTCACGCAATGGGTCGCGGACGCGCCAAAGCAAAGCAGACCAAGGTTGCTCGCCAACTGAAGTACAACTCTCCCGAAATGGACCTCGAGTCGCTCCAACGCGAGCTCGCAGGCAAAGCTCCGAAGAAGAGCTGGGAAGAGGACGACGACTACGAGGTAGATGACCAGTACGCCGATTACGCCGACTGGGATGCGTACGGCACCTCAGGCCGCTAAACGTCCAACGCTTACAAAGAACACCTGCTGCCCATCCGGGCCGCGGGTGTTCTTTTGGTGCCTTTAACACTCGTTCAGGGGCTGCTGGCACCAAGGAGACACCACATTCCTTGGTTTTAGGTAGAGGCCTGGCGTTTTCCCTGGTCGCTGGTCGGGCGGGAGGGAATTTGGTGCACGCACAGGAGCACGAGTGCCAAAGGACGCAGTTCCAAAACAGGCCACTTACATATCCACAGGTCACAAAAGGGCTAGATAACACTGGGTGCGTCCTTTGGCACTGAGGCCACTAAGGCGACACCACATTCCTGCACAGCCAATCAGCGACCTAGGCTTTTGTGAAGCCCGGTGATTGAAATTGCGGAATGTGGTGCGTGAGTCCTAAGAATGCTGGCCCCGAAGTACCGCGCGGGCATCCTCCCCGGCCTCGGCCGTGCGGACCTCGCCGAGGACCCAGCTGTCGATGCCGCGGTCCTTCAGCAGCGCCAACGCCTGGTCACGCGCTTCTGGTGCCACGACGGCCACCATGCCGATACCCATGTTGAAGGTCTTCTCCATCTCCTCGACGGGGACGTCGCCGACGGATTGGATGGTCTGGAAGATCGGACCGGGGGTCCAGGTGGAGCGGTCCATGTCGGCAACGAGGCCCTCAGGGATGATGCGCTCCATGTTGCCCGCCAGGCCGCCGCCAGTGACGTGGCAGAACGTGCGCACGTCGCACTCCTTGGCAAGCGCCAGGCAGTCGAGAGCGTAAATCTTGGTTGGTTCGAGGAGCTCCTCGCCGAGGGTGCGGCCGAGGGCGTCGACGTGGCCGTCGAGAGGCAGGCCGGCGCGCTCGAGCAGCACGTAGCGTGCGAGTGAGTAGCCGTTGGAGTGCAGGCCGGAGGACGCCATCGCGATGATGGTGTCGCCCTCGCGGACCTTGTCCGGGCCGAGGAGCTCGGAAGCTTCGACGACGCCGATGGCGGTGGCGGAAACGTCGTAGTCGTTAACGTCCATGACACCTGGGTGCTCCGCGGTCTCGCCACCGAGCAGGGCGCAGCCTGCCTGGACGCAGCCCTCGGCGATGCCGGAAACGATGTCAGCGACCTTCTCGGGGACGACCTTGCCGATCGCGATGTAGTCCTGCAAGAAAAGTGGCTCCGCGCCGCAGACGACGAGGTCGTCGACGCACATGGCGACCAGGTCGATGCCGATGGTGTCGTGCTTGTCCATCGCCTGAGCGACGGCCAGCTTGGTGCCGACGCCGTCGGATCCGGCCGCGAGCAGCGGCTCCTTGTACTTGCCCAAGGCGAACAGGCCGGCGAAGCCGCCGATGCCGCCCTGGACCTCTGGGCGGGAGGCGCGCTTGGCAAGGGGCGCGAGCAACTCTACGGCCTTGTCGCCGGCTTCGATGGAGACACCTGCGGCCTCGTAGGACACGCCCGAGTCAGCTGGGGTGTTGTGGTGGGTCATGATGCGTTTTCACCTTTCTGAAGACGACGAACAAGATCTGCGTTGTGGTTGCCCTCCGGGAGGCCGAGTGGGTACTCGCCGGTAAAGCAGGCCGCGCAGAGGTTGGAGGCTGGCTGGTTGGTGGAGGCGATCATGTCCTCGGTGGTGACGAACGCCAGGGAGTCCGCACCCACCATGGTCCTGATGGACTCGGCAACAACTTCTTCGTTGCCGCCGCGCCCGTGGTTGGCGATGAGCTCGCCGGGGCTGGCGAAGTCGATGCCGTAGAAGCACGGCCACTTCACCGGTGGCGAAGCGATGCGCACGTGCACTTCGGCGGCGCCGGCCTCGCGCAGCATACGGATCAGTTTGCGCTGGGTGTTGCCGCGCACGATGGAGTCATCCACGACGACGAGCTTCTTACCCTCGATGACTTCGCGCACCGGGTTGAGCTTCAGTCGCAGGCCCAACTGGCGCAGCGTGTCCGAGGGCTGGATGAAGGTGCGGCCCACGTAGGCGTTCTTCATCATGCCCTGCTTAAACGGGATGCCGGATTCCTCGGCGTAGCCGATGGCGGCCGGGGTGCCGGACTCTGGGACCGGCATGACCAGGTCGGCGTCGACGGGTGCGACGCGGGCCAGGCGGCGTCCGATGTCGATGCGGGCGCTGTTGACGGATTGGCCGTCGACAACTGAGTCGGGCCGGGCGACGTAGACGTACTCGAAAACGCAGTGCGCGTGTGGTGCGTCGGCGAAGCGCTCGGAGTGGACGCCGGTCTCGTCGATGGCGATGAGCTCGCCCGGTTCGATGTCGCGGACGAAGGAGGCGCCCACGATGTCCAGCGCACACGTTTCGGATGCGACGACCCAGCCGCGTTCCAGGCGGCCGAGGCACAGTGGGCGCACGCCGTGTGGGTCGCGGGCCGCGTAGAGGGTCTTACCGTCGGTCACCATGAAGCAGAACGCTCCCTTGACGCGCGGCAGGAGTTGGCGCGCGGATTCCAGGAGGGTGACGTCGTCGCGGATGGCGTCGGCGAGGAGGGCAGAGACGACCGCCGTGTCGGAGGAGGAGCCCTGGCCCTCTACCCCGTCGGCGGGGATAAGCTTGCGCTCCACGGCCTCGCGCTGCAGCTCGACGTAGTTGGTCAGGTTGCCGTTGTGTGCCAGCGCGACGTCGGTGCCGTTGGGGCTGACGCGATACATTGGCTGCACGTTGTCCCACGAGTTGTTGCCCGCCGTGGAGTACCGGGTGTGGCCGATGGCGACGTCGCCTTGCAGCGCGCCGAGCGTCGGCTCGTCAAAGATTTGGCTGACCAGCCCGATGTCCTTGAACACCACCACTTGGTCATGGTCGCCCACAGCGATACCTGCGCCTTCTTGGCCGCGGTGCTGGAGGGCAAATAGTCCGAAATATGTCAGTTTTGATACGTCTTCACCGGGCGCCCAAACGCCGAACACACCGCATTCTTCGCGCGGCGTGTCATCCCCGATGTATTCCTCTTCGGTTCGCACGTGCTCTACTCTAACGAACACCTAGGGGTGAAGGGGTAGAACGGGCAGCCCTTTTTGGACTTCGTGGGCTCGGGAGCCGGAGGCGTCGATACGCCCGGCGCGAACTTCTTCCTCGAAAGTGGCACAACCTGTGGCGATTCGCAGCCAGGTGGTCGGGTCCATTTCCACGACGTTGGGCGGGGTGCCGCGGGTGTGGCGGGGGCCTTCGACGCACTGCACCGCAACAAACGGGGGTACTCGCAGCTCTACTGTGTGTCCGGGCATCTCGTGGGCGAGGGTGCGGGCGGTGCGTCGCACGGCGTCGGCAAGCAAAGCCCTGCCGGGCTTGTCGACGCCCTCTTCGTCCAACAGCCAGTCCTTGATTGCCAGGACGGCCGCTCGTGTCGCTGCCGGGTCCACCTCTGTCTTCTTCGGTGCCTTCCTCTGTGCCATGGATTTCATATTATGCTGTGGTGCCATGAAGTCTCCTTCCATCACGCTGCGTTTCATGGCGGCTCCTACAGATGTTCTCCACGCGGGCGCCCAGGGCGTCTCCGGTGGCCGTGTGTTGCAGTGGATCGACAAGGCGGCATACGCGTGTGCCGCGCAGTGGTCTTCGACCTACTGCGTGACTGCCTACGTCGGCCACATCCACTTCACCCGACCGATTCCGTCGGGCCACATTGTGGAGGTCCGTTCCCGGATCGCGATGACTGGCCGCACTTCCATGCACATCGTCAACGAGGTGCTCTCGGCAGACCCCCGGGAAGGTGTTTTCACCCGCGCGTGCGACTGCCTGGTGATTTTCGTGGCAAAGGATGCAGCTGGGCGCCCAACCCCGGTGCCGACATTTACGCCTGAGACCGATGAGGAACGCCGCGTGGAAGCCGCCGCGATCTCCCGCATCGACCTGCGCAAGGCCATCGAGGCGTCCATGCTGGAGCAGACCTACACGGACGACTCCACCGCACCACGCACCATCCACCGCTTCCTGGCCAAACCGACCGACATCAACTGGGGCGGCGATGTGCACGGCGGCACCGCCATGGAGTGGATCGATGAGGCCGGTATGGCCTGCACGATGGAGTGGTCCGGGGAACGCACCGCAGCGGTGTACGCGGGCGGCATCCGCTTCTATAAGCCGATCCACATCGGCGACCTCATCGAGGTGGAAGCACGCCTGACCAGGACAGACTCCCGCTCGATGCATACCTCCATCTTTGTTCGATCGGGGGACCCGCGCGGCGGACGCGAGTCGCTCCAGAACGCGATTCACGCCACGGTGACCTACATCGGTATCGACATCGACGGCAACCCGCTGGCCGCGCGCAAGTTCACCCCAGTCACGGACGAGGACAAGCGCCTCTGGGAGCACACGCAGACGCTCAAGGACCTGCGGGCGCAGTATGAGCCGGAGCCGCTGGTGCGCCCAGACGATGCGCAGCAGCGCGTCGACTAGTGGCGGCTATGTCAGTGCTGAAGCGAACCGCTGCGCTGCTGGCCGCGAGCGCCTGTGTGGCCGGTTCACTGGTTGGCTGCGCGGCGCCCCAGCCGAAGACGGCGACCGCGCTGCAGTTCCGCCAGTCCGCCGCCGTCACGCTCCTCGGCGATAGCGGCGGGGCGTACCACTTCCGGGCACGCGTAGAGAACCCCCGCGTCATCTCAGGACAGGAGGCACGCAGGCGTGTCGGCAACTACACCAACGCCGACACCGCGCTCGCCGACGTGACCCAGCTGCGCTGCTTCGACATCAGCTACATCTACACCGGCAACACCGCAGGCGACAGCCCCGACGAGGCCGTGCTCAGCCCCGACATCACCATCGTCGGCGAAGGCAACGTGGCGGCGAACCGCGTGCGCAACTTTGCCACCCAGCTCTGCGACACCGTAGATCTCCCGGTCCTGCCACGGGACCCGCAGGCGCTCGTTCCCAATCAGACCTACAACCAGACCTTCGTCAGCTTCTCCATCGACGACGCAGGCCAGCCCGGCGTTGAGGCAACAGGCCTGCGCATGGAAACGCCGCCAGGCACCGTAATGACCTGGCGGCATAACCTCTAAATCGCGCTAACTACAGCGCGGCGTTCGGGGCCGTCGCGTTGCCGAACAGTGCCGGCAACGTATTCGCCCACGCGTCGGCCAGCGCGGCCACGGCGACGGAGTGCTCACCGAAGGTGATCTGGCCGTCGTCGGTGGTGGTGCCCAACACGTGCGCTGGGACGCCGGTTGCGTTGGCGCGCTCGATGGTGGCGTCGACAAGCGATGGATCCACCGCGACGAGCACGCGGGAGGCGGACTCGGAGAACAGCGCGGTGAACGCGTCCTCGTGGACCGCCGAAAGGTCCAGCTTGGCGCCCTTGCCGGAGCCCAGCAGCATCTCGAAGACAGCCTGGGACAGGCCACCTTCTGAGAGGTCGTGCGCGGCAAGGATGTCCTTGTTCGCGTGCAGCAGCTCGCCGAGGCGCTCCTCGTTGGCAAGGTCTACCTGTGGCGGCAGGCCGCTCAGGCCCTGGCCGGAGATGTCCTGCCACACCGAGCCGCCGAACTCCGCCTTCGTGTCACCCAGCACGAGCAAGGCCTGCTCGCCCTCGCCCTTCGGCAGGCGGTGCGGGATGGCGGCGTTGACGTCCTCGATCACGCCGAGCACGCCCACGACTGGGGTCGGCAGGATTGGGGTCTCGCCGGTCTGGTTGTAAAAGGACACGTTGCCGCCGGAGACCGGAATCTCCAGCTCAGCCGCACCGTCGGCGAGGCCGTGGACAGCTTCGCGGAACTGCCACATCACGTCGGGGTTCTCAGGGGAACCGAAGTTGAGGCAGTTCGTCACCGCGACCGGCTTCGCGCCGGTGACCACAACATTGCGGTAGGCCTCCGCAAGCGCGAGGCGCACACCCATGTTCGGGTCCAGGTAGGCGTAGCGGCCGGACGCGTCAGCGGAAATCGCCACGCCGCGCGAGGTCTCCTCGTTGATGCGCAGCACGCCCGCATCCGAGTACTGGGCCTGCACGGTGTTGCCACGCACGTAGCGGTCGTACTGCTGCGTAATGAAGTCGCGGGAGCACAGCGCCGGGGAGGCAACCATCTTGAGCCAGGTAGCCTCCAGGTCCTCCGAAGTATCGACGTCCGCCTTCGCCTGCACGCCATCAAGCCATTCGGGGCGCGCGTACGGGCGGTCGTAGACCGGGCCTTCGTCGATCGATGACGGCGGCGCGTCCAGTACCAGCTCGCCCTTGTGGTAGACGAGGTAGCGGTCCTTCTCATCGGTGACCTCGCCAATCACGGCCGCACCGACCTCCCACTTCGCGCAGATCTCCATGAAGCGATCCACGTTCTCAGGGGTGACCACGGCGCACATGCGCTCCTGGGACTCGGACGCCAGGATCTCGGCGGCGCTCATATTCGCCGCGCGCAGTGGCACGTTGTCCAGGTTGACGGTCATGCCGCCGTCGCCCGCCGCAGCCAGCTCGGAGGTAGCACACGCCAAGCCGCCGCCACCGAGGTCCTGAATACCGACGACAACGCCGGCCTTGTACAGCTCCAGGCAGCACTCGATGAGGACCTTTTCCGCGAACGGGTCGCCAACCTGGACGGCTGGGAGCTTGCGCTCCTCGCCTTCCTCGAAGGTCGCAGAGCCCAGCACCGACACGCCGCCGATGCCGTCAAGGCCCGTGCGGGAGCCGAAGAGGACCACCTTGTTGCCAGTGCCGGACGCGAACGCCAGCTTCAGGTCCTCGACCTTGAGCGTGCCCACGCACAGCGCGTTGACCAGCGGGTTACCCGCATATGCTTCGTCGAAGACGGTCTCGCCGCCAATGTTCGGCAAGCCCAGCGAGTTGCCGTAGCCGCCAACGCCGTGCACCACGCCAGGCAGGACTCGCTTGGTGTCCGGCGCGTCAGCAGGGCCGAAGCGCAGCTGGTCCATCACCGCGATTGGGCGCGCGCCCATCGCCATGATGTCGCGCACAATGCCGCCCACACCCGTCGCGGCACCCTGGTAGGGCTCCACGAAGGACGGGTGGTTGTGGCTCTCCACGCGGAAGGTCACCGCGTCGCCGTCACCGATGTCGACGACGCCCGCGTTCTCGCCGATACCGGCCAGAATTTTCGACGCCATCTCCTCCGTCATCGTCTCCCCGAAGTAGCGCAGGTGCACCTTGGAGGACTTGTAGGAGCAGTGCTCGGACCACATGACGGAGTACACCGTCAGCTCCGCATCCGTCGGGCGGCGGCCCAGAATGCGCTTGATCTTTTCGTACTCGTCGGTCTTCAGGCCGAGTTCCGCGTAGGGCTGCTCCAGCTCAGGAGTCTGCGCGGCGTGCTCCACCGTGTCATTATGTACAGTCATTGTTTCCCTACGCTCCGATCGAAGAAATAGCGGACAAGAACAACCCGAGCCCGTCCGTCGACGGCCCCGTAAGCGCCTCAATCGCGTGCTCCGGGTGCGGCATCAACCCCACGATGCGGCCGTTTTCGCTCGTCACACCAGCAATCGCGTTGATAGAGCCGTTGAAGTTATCCGTGTAGCGGAACACCACGCGGCCTTCCTTCTCCAGCTGCTCGATGGTCTCGGCGGACGCCTGGAAGCGGCCCTCGCCGTGCTTCGCCGGCACGAGGATCTTGTCCCCCTCGTTGAAGCGGTTCGTCCACGCGGTCTCCGCGTTGGCCACCTCAAGGTAGGTGTCCACGCAGTAGAAGTTCAGGTGCTGATTGCGGGTCAGCGCGCCCGGCAGCAGTCCAGCCTCGGTGAGGATCTGGAAACCGTTGCAGATGCCCAGCACCGGCATGCCCTTCTTCGCAGCCTCCACCACAGCGCCCATCATTGGGGCTTGCGCGGCGATGGCTCCGGAACGCAAATAGTCCCCGTAGGAAAACCCACCGGGGACCACGACGGCGTCAACACCCGTCAAATCTTCATCAGCGTGCCACAGCGACTTCGGCTGTGCGCCAGCCAGGCGAACCGCACGCAACGCATCGACGTCGTCGAGCGTGCCTGGGAACGTGATTACACCGATGGTTGCCGTCATCGAACAACCTCGAAGTCTTCAATCACCATATTTGCCAAGAGGGTTTCGGCGACGCGCTTGAGCTCATCGTCGGACACGGTGTCGTCGACTTCGATTTCAAAGCGCTTGCCCTGACGCACGTCCTCGACACCGTTCACCCCGATTCTGCCCAGCGCTCGCAGGACAGCTTGGCCCTGCGGATCCAAAATTTCAGCCTTAGGCATGACATTTACCACGACTTTTGCCATGAGAATCCTTCGTGTCTCGGAGGTCATTACGACGAAGACAGTATAACGAACGGATCCCTCCCGCGGGAGTCCTTTATTTTGCGGCTGCTAGACGGTGCACGCCCCCGAGTGTACGAGCGTCCAGGCGTACTCGAACGCGGTCTGCTTCCACTTCTCGTAGCGGCCGGACACACCGCCGTGACCGGCGGACATCTCCGTCTTAAGCAGAATCTCCCCGCCCGTAGCTATCTCACGCAGCTTCGCCACCCACTTCGCGGGCTCCACGTACAGCACGCGCGTATCGTTCAGGCTGGTCACTGCAAGGATGTCCGGGTAGCGCTGGGCTGTGATGTTCTCATACGGGGCGTAGGAGGCCATGTAGTCGTACACCTCCGGGTCATGGTACGGGTCGCCCCACTCCTCCCACTCCACCACGGTCAGCGGCAGCTCCGGCATGAGGATTGAGGTCAGCGGGTCCACAAACGGCACGATCGCCTGGATGCCCGCGAACTTCTCCGGGGCCATGTTCGCAATCGCGCCCATCAGCATCCCGCCCGCCGATCCGCCCTCGGCCACAAGCGTGTCGTAGGAGCTCACGCCCGCGCGCACCAGCTCGTCGGCGCACGCGATGAAGTCGGTGAACGTGTTCTTCTTCGTGAGCATCTTGCCATTGTCGTACCAGCCGCGGCCCATCTCGCCGCCGCCGCGCACGTGCGCGCACGCCCACACCATGCCGCGGTCCAGCAGCGACAGTCGCGCCACGGAAAAGCCTGGGTCCACGGAGGACTCGTAGGAGCCGTAGGCGTAGAGCAGCGTCGGGTGCGGATGGGTCATGTCCAGGTCCGCGCGGTGCACCACGGAGATCGGCACCTGGGTTCCGTCGTCGGCCGTAGCCCACATGCGGCTGGCAACGTAGTCGGCGGCGTCGTAGCCCCCGAGCACCTCCTGCTGCTTCAGCAACGTCACGCCGCGGGTGGCCACCTGGTAGTCGAACAGCTGGGCAGGCTGCGTAAACGAGGTGTAGGTCAGCCGCACCACCGGGGCGTCCCACTCAGGGTTACCGCCGAGGCCCACGGTGTAGAGCTCCTCGTCGAACTCGAGCTCGCGCAGCGCGCCGAAGTTGTCCCCCTCCACAGGCGCTACCGCAAGCCTGCTAATGCCGCCGGAGCGGTAGGCACAAAACAGGAAGTCCCGGTACGTATCGACGCCCTCTACGCGCACGTCCGCGCTGTGCTCCACGAACGTCTCCAGCTCAGTCAGCGGCACCCGCGCATCCACCGGGCAGGTCCCCACTGCAAAGTTGGGGCCGGTGGCGTTGTGCGTGACCACCCAGTACCCGCGCCCGGCGAGCTCCGCGTAATCCAGGTCGTACTCCACGCCTTCCTCGCGCGGCCACAGCACCTCGAACTCGGCGGTCGGCGTCTCCAGGGGTACCGCGCGCCACTCGCTGGTCAGCTTCGAGCTGGCCACGATGTACAGGAACTGCTCGGCGCGGTCCCCGCCCACGCCGAGGTTGAAGCGCTCGTCGTCCTCCTGGTAGACCAGCACGTCCTCTGACGCCGCCGTGCCTACCTCGTGGCGCCACACCTGGTGCGGGCGCCACGCGTCATCAACGCGCAGGTAAAACAGGTACTGCTCCCCCGCCCACGTCGCGCCGTAAAAGGCACCTTCGATGGTATCCGGCAGCAGCTCGCCGGTCTCCAGGTCCTTGATGCGCAGGTCGAAGCGCTCGTCGCCGGAGGTATCCGTCGAAAAGGCGAGCAAGCGCCCCGACGTAGATACCGCTGACGCGCCGAGTGAGAAGAACTCATGGCCCTCGGCCATCTCGTTGAGGTCAAGCAGCACCTGCTCCCCCGGCAGCGGCGAGCCGTCCTCCGGCAGCGTCGGCGGCGTCCACGGGTCGTCGCCGACCCGCACGCGGCAGGACACGCCGTAGCTCTTACCCTCGATGGTGCGGCCGTAGTACCACCAGTCGCCGTTGCGCTGCGGCACGGACATATCAGTCTCCTTGATGCGAGACTTCATCTCCTGGTAAACCTGCTCAGCGAGCGGGGCAAACGGGGCGGTCGCCTCCGCGGTATACGCGTTCTCCGCCTCCAAATAGGCAATGGTCTCCGGGGACTGCTTGTCCCGGAGCCACTCATAATTATCGACGAACTCGCGTCCATGAAACACGCGAGTCGTAGGGTGTTGTGCTGCCACTGGCGGTTGCGCGCTGAAATTCGTCATAGGCGACGAGTCTACGCGCAACCTCACGCCTTAGGCACGCGCCCCCGGCCAGTCCCCAAACTTCTCGCCGCTGAGGCGCTCGTACGCCTCGATGTAGCGGTCGCGGGTCGCCTCCACCACGGAACCAGGCAGCTCCGGTGGCTGCGTGTTCTCCGCAGGGTCCCAGCCGGACTTCGGGCCGGTGAGCCAGTTGCGCACGTACTGCTTATCGAAGCTCGGCTGCACCTTGCCTTCCTCGTACGTATCGGCTGGCCAGTAGCGGGACGAATCAGGCGTGAGTACCTCGTCCGCAAGGACCAGGTTGCCTTCCTCGTCGACGCCGAACTCCAGCTTCGTATCCGCGAGGATGATGCCCTTGGTCTCCGCGTACTCCGCAGCCTTGGTGTACACCTCCAAGGTGAGGTCGCGCAGCTGGGCAGCGAGCTTCGCGCCCACCTTCTCCTCCACATACTCGAACGTCACGTTCTCATCGTGGTCGCCCTGCGCGGCCTTCGTCGCCGGGGTGAAAATCGGCTCCGGTAACTTCGAGGCCTCAACCAGGCCCTCGGGCAGCTTCACGCCGCAGACCATACCGGTGCGGTCGTACTCTTTCTTGCCCGAACCAGTCAGGTAACCGCGAGCGACACACTCGAACGGAATCATCTTCAGCTTCTTCACCACGTACGAGCGGCCGAGGACCTCCTCCGGAATCCGGGGATCATCAACCGGGCCCGCCAGGTGATTGCGCACACCCGAAAGCAGGTCGAAGAAGAACATGGACGTGGCAGTCAGAATCCGGCCCTTATCCGGGATCGCCGGCTCCAGCGAGAAGTCGAACGCCGAAATGCGGTCGGACGCCACCATCAATAACGTTTCGTCATCCACCTCGTAAATCTCGCGGACTTTGCCGCCAGCCAGGTGGGTATAGTCAGAAAGCTCTGGACGCATGGACATAAAGGTTACAGAATCTCCCCTGGTTTGTACGCAGCGGCGTCCGGGTGGGCGTCGATAAGCTGTTGGATACGAGCGCACACGTTGCTGACCTGCGACTCCGCCGAGCCAATGAACGCGTGGCGGTCAGCCAACGCATCCTGCAGCTGCTCTTTGTCGAGCGGGAGGCGCTCATCAGCGGCGAGGCGCTCAATGAGGTTTTGTTCAGCGCCATTTTCGCGCATATCAAGCGCCATCGCAACCGCGTGCTCCTTGATAATCTCGTGCGCTGTCTCACGGCCCACACCCGCGCGTACCGACGCCATCAAGATCCTCGTCGTGGCCAAGAACGGCAGGTAACGGTCCAGCTCACGGTTGAGCATCGCCGGGAACGCACCGAACTCATCCAGCACAGTGAGAAATGTCTCAAACTGGCCGTCGATAGCGAAGAACGCGTCAGGCAGGGCCACGCGGCGCACCACCGAGCAGAACACATCGCCCTCGTTCCACTGCTGCCCAGCAAGGTCAGCGACCATGGTGAGGTAGCCGCGCAGGATCACCTGGAAGCCGCCGACGCGCTCGCAGGAACGCGCGTTCATCTTGTGCGGCATCGCCGAAGAACCAACCTGGCCCTCCTTGAAGCCCTCCGTGACCGTCTCGTTGCCGGCCATCAGGCGGATCGTGGTCGCGAGCGACGACGGACCCGCTCCCAGCTGCACGATCGCCGAGATAGCGTCGAAGTCCAGGGAGCGCGGGTAGACCTGGCCGACCGAGTCAAAGGTGCGCTCGAAGCCGAGGTGGCGCGCCACCGACTGCTCCAGCTGGCGCAGCTTCGCTTCGTCGCCGCCCATCAGGTCCAGCATGTCCTGTGCAGTACCCATCGGGCCCTTGATGCCGCGCAGCGGATAGGCCGCCAGCAGCGTCTCGATGCGCTCAACCGCTACCAGCATCTCATCCGCCGCCGATGCGAAACGCTTGCCCAGCGTCGTGGCCTGCGCCGCAACGTTGTGCGAACGCCCCGCCATCACCAGGGTGGAGTACTGATCCGCCCGGTTCCCGATCGCCTTGAGTACCGCAACCGACTTGTCGCGAATCAGCTCCAGCGAGCGGTAAATCTGCAACTGCTCGACGTTCTCGGTCAGGTCACGGCTGGTCATCCCCTTATGGATGTGCTCGTACCCGGCCAGCGCGTTGAACTCCTCAATGCGCGCCTTCACGTCATGTCGCGTGACCTTCTCACGCTCAGCGATAGAGCCCAGGTCCACCTTGTCGACGACCGCCTCGTACGCAGCGATCGCCTCCTCGGGAATCTCGACTCCCAGCTCACGCTGCGCCTTCATCACGGCGATCCAGAGCTGACGCTCCAGAATGATCTTGTGTTCTGCGCTCCACAGCGTCGCCATCTCCGGCGACGCGTAGCGGTTCGACAGGACGTTGCTATTGTTCGGTTTCAACAGTTTCTCAGCCACGACGCTGATTATCGCACAACGTCCCGACACGCGCGCTAGATACGGATTTCTCCCTCAATCGCGCGCCGCCCAATGTCCTTGCGGTAGAAGGAACCCTCGAGCGAAATCTGCTCAATCACCTGGTAGGCAGCGTCCACCGCATCCTGCAGCGTTACGCCCTTACCCAGCACGTTGAGCACGCGCCCACCGGCCGAGACGTACTCCCCATCCTTGGTCGCGGTACCTGCGTGCAACACCACGTCGGGGTTGTCCAGGTCGGCGCCTGCAATGACGTCCCCGGTCTTGGGGTGCTCCGGGTAATCCTTCGCCGCCAGCACCACCGTCGCAGCGTAGCCGTCCTCCCACTCCAACGGCGGGAGCGTATCGAGGCTGCCCGTTGCTACGGCGTAGAGGACGTCGACAAGCGGGGTACGCAGCAGGCTAAGCACCGGCTGAGTCTCCGGGTCGCCGAAGCGAGCGTTGAACTCCACCACCGACGGGCCCTCCGGCCCCCACGCCGCGCCAACGTACAACAGACCCTGGTACGGGATACCGCGAGCGACCATCTCACGCGCAACCGGGCGCGCAATCTCGTCCACGATGCGGTCCACGCCGCCCTCCGGCAGCCACGGAAGCGGCGTGTACGCGCCCATCCCACCAGTGTTCGGGCCCTCGTCATTGTCGTAGGCGCGCTTGTGGTCCTGCGCTGGCAGCAGCGGCACCACGGTCTCGCCGTCAACGAGGCAGAACAGTGACACCTCCGGGCCCTCCAGGAAGGACTCGAACAGCACGGGGTTGCCGGCCTCAATCACCGCGCGAGCGTGCGCGCGGGCCTCGGCAGCATCGAGCGTGACGACGACCCCCTTGCCGCCAGCCAGCCCATCATCCTTGACCACGTAGTGCGGGCCAAACGCCTCGATAGCGGCGTCGATATCCTCGATGTGCTCAACGCGCTGCGCCCGAGCCGTCGCCACACCCGCGGCGGCCATGACGTCCTTCGCGAATGCCTTCGACCCCTCCAGCTGCGCCGCGGCCTTCGTCGGGCCGAACGCCGGAATGCCCGCGGCCTGCAGTGCGTCAACCGCTCCCGCAACCAACGGCACCTCAGGGCCAATCACGACAAGCTCAGCGTCAACGTCTTTCGCCAGCTCGACGACTGCCTCAGGCGAAGCGACGTCGACACTCCTCACCTCAGCAAGTGGTGCCATGCCGGCGTTTCCCGGCGCGACAGTGAGCTCGTGTCCTGCAAGACCTTTCAACAGGGCGTGTTCGCGGCCGCCCGAACCGATAACAAGGATGCGCATGCCCACTAACTTACCGGTAACCTAGGCGCTATGAGCACTGTGTTTACAAAGATTATTCAAGGTGAAATTCCAGGCCGCTTCGTGTACAAGGACGAGGACGTCGCCGCGTTCCTCACCATCGAGCCGATCGCGTACGGTCACACGCTGGTCGTTCCCGTCAAGGAGATCGATAAGTGGACCGACATCGAGCCAGCGCTGTGGGCAAAAATGAATGACGTTGCCCAGCGAGTAGGCAACGCCATCATCGAGGCATTTGGCAGCGAGCGCGCCGGCTACCTCATCGCCGGCTTCGAAGTGCCGCACGCACACATCCACGTCTTCCCCGCCAACGACATGTCCGGCTACGACCTGTCCACCGTGATGAAGATGGACGAAACCGATCCGGCGAAGATGGACGAGGCCGCGGAGAAGCTGCGCGCAGCACTCGAGGCTTAATCCTTCGGGCCCTTCTCCATCGGGAGGGAAATGGTGAACGTGGAGCCCTCACCCGGCGCGCTTTTCACGGTGATAGTGCCGTCGTGCTGCTCGATGAGGGACTTCGCGATCGCCAACCCCAACCCCGAACCACCGCCGGAGGCGCGGTTCCTGGAGTTGTCCGCGCGGTAGAACCGCTCGAAGATGTGCTCCGCGTCCTTCTCCTCCATACCGCAGCCGTCGTCAATGACTTCGATGATGATGCGGTCCAGGTTCTCCCGCAACGCCACCGTGACCGACGCATCCTTGCCCGCGTGCTTGAACGCGTTCACAATCAGGTTCAGCAACACCTGGTGCAGCCGCGAGGGGTCACCGTTGACCGTCGGCACGCAGGAGGCGTTGTTCTCAATCGTGAGTGAACGCTCCGGGAACGCCGCATGCGCAGAGCTCACCGCCGAAGTCACCATCTCCAACACATCCACCTGGCGCTTATCCAGGCGAGTGCCCTCCGCACGAGTCAACGCGAGGAGATCCTCCACCAGCAACTGCATCCTGGCGGACTCCTCCTCAATCTTGCCGATGACCATGTCCGCATCCGGCGCCATACCCTTGCGGTACAGCTCCGCATACCCGCGCACACTCGTCAGCGGAGTACGCAGCTCATGAGAAGCGTCACCCACAAAGCGACGCATCTGCTCCTCCTTCAGCTGCGCATCCTCCACGGACTCCTGCAGCTGCTGCACCATCGTGTTCATCGCGTACGACAACTTGCCGACCTCAGTCTCCCTCGACCACACCGGCACCCGGCGCTTCGTATCGCCGTCGGCAATTGCAAGCGCAGTGTTCTCTACCTCACGCAACGGGGCCAACGCCTTACGAATATAGGTGCGCCCCGCGCACGCAATCCCCACCACGGCAAGGAGCCCAAATGTCGTTTCCACAATCGCAAGCCAACGCAGCACGCGCTGCTCCGCGTCAAGCTCTTTCGCAACATACTTCACAGTGCCGTCCGGCATCTCACGTGACATCGCGCGCCACTTCACGCCCGGCGCCACGCCTGTCGACGGCACCGTCACCGCCTTATCTTGCTGCTTGACCCTCGAAAGGTCCGGCGGTGTATCCACATACACCGGGCTCCACGACGTCCCGAACTGCGGATACCACGTCTCCTGATAAAAATCGCTCGGCGCACCCGACGACGGCACCCACGTCACCTGACCAACCCACGTGTCCAACCCCTCGCTGAGCTGGTCGTCGACACGCTGATACAAAATGCTGCGCATGAAGATATACACCGCAGAGAAGCTCACCACCAGCGCCAGCGTAGCAATCGCCAACACCAACGCCACCAGTTGCTTCTGCAGCGGCTTCGTCCTCGAGTACGCAAGCGCATGAAGCCGACGCCTACTCATCGGTCACCTACGCCTTACTTACGAGGTGTACGCAGCACATAGCCGACGCCACGCACCGTGTGAATCAACGGCACATCACCGTTATCCACCTTGCGTCGCAGATACGAAATGTACGACTCAACCACGTTGCCGTCGCCACCAAAGTCGTAGTGCCACACGTTATCCAGAATCTTCGCCTTCGACAGCACCACCTCAGCATTCAGCATCAAGTAGCGCAGCAGGTTGAACTCAGTCGGCGACAGCTCAATGATCTCGCCGGCCTTCGTCACCTCGTGCGTCTCATCATTCAACGTCAGATCGGCGTAGCGCAGCGTCGTATCCTCATCTGCGTCCTCCGTCACCTTGCCACGACGCAGAATCACACGCAGACGAGTAATCACTTCCTCCAAGGAGAACGGCTTCGTCACATAATCATCGGCGCCAATAGTCAGGCCGTGGATCCGGTCCTCCACCGCGTCCTTCGCCGTCAGGAACAACACCGGGCCGTCAATGCCCTCGCTGCGCAGCTTGCCCAACAGCTCAAAGCCATCCATCCCCGGCATCATCACGTCAAGGATGAACGCGTCCGGACGGAAGTCCTTCACCTTCTCCAGCGCCTCCTGGCCAGACCCCGCACTCTCAACCTCAAAGCCCTGGAACTTCAAAGAAACCGTCAACAACTCAACGATATTCGGCTCATCGTCAACAACGAGCACCTTTACAGGCTTCGTAGCCTCAGACATGTACAGTTCACTCCTTCATAGACCAGGGCATTCCACGCCTCCTGTTACTTCTCTCAGGAAACGCGTCGGCGCCACGAATGGCTTCCACGCCCGCGAACATAACTGTCTCTATCTAACGCCGTTTCTCTGAACGTTTCCTGTACACCCCCTGCACGTGGGTGAGTAAAACAGGGATAGTCCGCCGGGAGAGGCGGGGTTGGGGCCGGTTGGATTTCGTTCCGGTCGACCTCTTAGCGTCGACCAATGCAGGTCGTCGGGAATGACTGTGCATTGCCTGGGCACCAGATCTCACCGCCATCAAACGCTGAACTGGGGAAACGTCGCTTGGCCTTGGCGAGAATGGGGAAATTGGTGCACCGGGGCGATTGCGGGGCGTCGGGCATCAAAATAGTCAGGCACACCAACGCAAACACCCCCTACCCGTTATCCCAGGTAGGAGGTGTTGTGCAGAGCTAGAGACGAGACTTGAACTCGCAACCTACGCATTACAAGTGCGTTGCGCTACCGATTGCGCCACTCTAGCAGCGCTGAAGAGTCTACACTAACGTTCACTCGTTTACCGAAATCCCACTTCCTACCTCCACCGATGCCCTTCAGCGTCCCGACGAGCCCGGCAGGGTCGGTGGGGATGAACCCGGAAAGGGTGGTGGCGCCGGCATCGAAAAGCGTGGGTGTCATTGGGGTTGATGGACCGACAATGATGGTGTCCAGCCCGGATGCGAGCTCCAAGAGGCGGGGCATCGTTTTGTTCACGAGGGCAGAGGCGGTGATGAAGACTGCGTCCAGATTCGGGGCGAGGTATTCGAAGGCGGAGTCCGGATAGTCGCCGGGACGTTGGACTCGCTCGAAGACGTAGAGGTCGGCGACGTCGTGGAGGGTGCGCTCCAGGCCTGGGAAGTGCCCGACGACGCCAACGCGCTTGCCGGCGTAGTGGGAGGCGTAGGCGACGAATGCGTCCGGAGCTTCGGCGAAGTGGGATGCGTCGCGGTTCACCCAAGCATTGATGGCGGCGAGGCCGACGCCGGCTTCGGCGAAGTTCCACGATGTGACCATGGAGGCGGCGTCGATAAGAGGGCGTCCGATTGGGGACTCGGAGAGGACGGGGCGGCCGTCGCCGGAGTAGACGGCGGCGATGCCGACGTGGCCGTCGGAGGTGCGGAGCCAGGCCCAGTGGGGTGCGATGCCGAAGTCGGTGACGGTGATGGTGGTCGGGGTGGCGTCGATAAGTTGCTCGTAGAGTTGCCAGGTCATGTGGCCATTCTAGGCGTGTCGGGGTGGCTTGCTAGGGTCGAATACGTGAACTTGAATTCGCTGTGGGAGTTTGTCCGCGGGTCGCGCCAACATGTGGCAACGATTGACGCGGCGCGAACGTCGCCACCGCCGTCCGTGCTTGCCCCGATCGATCTGACGGATACCGCGCAGGTAGCCGGGGTGATGAGTATTGCTGCGCGCATTGGGGAGATCCTGATCGCGAATGGCACGACGTCTTCGGATGCGATTGCGCAGATTCACACAGTGACGTCTTCGTATGGGCTGCACTACTGTCATGTGGACATCACCGTGAACACGATCATGATTAACACGATTATTGGGGTGCACAAGCGTACCCCGGTCAACGTGTTCCGCGTGGTCACGATGATGAGCGAAAACTACCACAAGCTGCAGGAGGCGGACCGGCTGATTCGCTCGATTCGTTCGGGTGCCACGCCACCGGAGCTTGCGGAGAAAATCCTCGACGATATTGATAACTCCCCTATCCCGTGGCGCAATACGCGGTACCTGGCGGGTTGGCTGGTGATGGGCGCGGCCGTCGCGATTTTGCTGGGCGGGGACTTGTTCATGTCAGCGATCGGCGGCCTGACGTCGTTTCTCATCATGGGATTTAACAAGATTCTGTCCCGCAACTCCCTGCCTTACTTCTTCCACTGCGCCATCGGCGGCTTCTTGACGACGATCCCGGCGGCGCTGTTCTACGAGGTCGCGCCGATGATCGGCAAGACGATTGTGCCCAGCCAAGTGATCGCGGTGGGCATCGTGGTCCTGTTGGCGGGTCTGACCTTGGTGCAGTCGCTGCTTGACGGGGTGACGGGCTCGCCGGTGACGGCCTCGGCGCGATTCTTCCAGACACTGCTCTTTACCGGCGGCATCGTGGCTGGTGTCGCGATTGGGTTGAACACGTGGGAGCTCATGGGCCTGGGCTTGCCTCCGCTGGAGACAATGCTGGGGACCCCAACGTTTAGTGGTGCGGCGGCGCGTATTGCGGGGAGTACGTTGGCGTCGGCGTCATTCGCGGTGACGTGCTTCGCGGAGCGCCCCGCGGTGGTGGTGGCGGCGTTTACGGCCGCCGCCGGTTCGAGTATGTATTACCTGTTTTTGATCCCAATCGGCTCCGGTGCGTTGATGGCGACGGCGGCGTTGGCGTTCGTCGTCGGCCTTGCGGGTGGTTTGATTGCCCGCCGTTTCCTGATCAACCCGGTGATCACCGCGGTGGCTGGTGTGACCCCGTTCCTGCCTGGCTCTGGTGTGTATCGCGGGATGTACGCCATGATGAACGAGCAGATCGTGGTGGGCCTGACCAACCTGTTCATGGCGGTCGGCACCTGTATGGCGCTGGCTGGCGGTGTGGTGTTTGGCGAGTGGGTGGCGCGCCGTCTGCGTGCCCCGCAGCACTACATTCCGTACGAGGCTTTCAAGCGGGCCGGGCGCTTCACGTTCCAGCAGATCCGACGACGGAGGCCCCCAGGCGGGCTTCGTCACTAATATTGGCGTAGAATCGTTGTGCTAGTAATGCGCGTCATACAAGGAGGAACCCGTAGTGCCACCCAAGATCACCGACTCTCGCCCCTCGCCTGAGGCGCTCCACGCCGTTGAGGAGCAGACAGCATCTGGTGCTCGCAGGATTGTTGCTACCTACGCCGAGGACTTTTTTGATGGCGTGACCTTGATGTCCATGCTCGGTGTCGAGCCACAGGGCTTCGTGTACAAGAAGTACGCGGAGGAAGTCCTGGGCGCTGAGGAAGAGGAAGAGCCGAAGAAGGCGACCAAGAAGAAGGCTACGAAGAAGAAAGCCACCAAGAAGAAGGCTTCTAAGAAGAAGGCCACGAAGAAAAAGGCCACCAAGAAGAAAGCAACAAAGAAAAAGGCCACCAAAAAGAAGACTGTAAAGAAGAAGTCGTAGTTGTGAATGAGTTCGTAGTGGTGGCTAACCGCCTGCCCGTCGACCGTGTCGAGGGCGGGTGGAAGGCGTCACCCGGCGGGCTCGTGGCTGCGCTCGCACCCGTGTTGCGGGCACGCGCCGGTTGCTGGGTGGGGTGGTCCGGCGCGGTGGATGAACCGGTCGCGCCGTTTCGCTTTGATGGCATTGACCTGCACCCGGTGACGTTGGACGCCCAGGACTACGAGGAGTTCTACGAAGGTTTCTCCAACTCGACGTTGTGGCCGCTCTACCATGACTTGATCGTGGCCCCGCAGTACAACGAGCAGTGGTGGCGGCGCTACCGCGACGTTAACGTCCGCTTCGCGCGCGCGACCGCCGAGGTGGCGGCGCAGGGCGCGACGGTGTGGGTGCAGGACTACCAGTTGCAGCTGGTGCCGGGCCTGCTGCGCGAGATGCGCCCCGACCTGACCATCGGGTTCTTCCTGCATATTCCATTCCCCTCCCCCGACCTGTTCCGTCAGCTCCCGTGGCGCGAGGAACTCATCGGCGGACTCAACGGCTGCGACCTGGTGGGGTTTCAGCGCGAGGCGGATGAGCGCAACTTCCGCGCGCTCGTCGGCGACGATAACAACAGCCCGCGCAGTGGAACGTTCCCGATCTCGATTGACCCGGCGGCGGTGCAGGTTGGCTCGCCGGAAGCGGTGGCGAAGCTGCGGGCGTCGGTAGGGAATCCTGGGGCCCTGATGCTGGGGGTGGACCGCATGGATTACACGAAGGGCATCCTGCAGCGTTTGCTCGCGTTTGAGCAACTGCTCGAGGAAGGTGTCGACGCCACCCTGATCCAGCTGGCCACTCCGTCGCGGGAGCGCATCGAGCACTACCGCGAGACCCGCCGCCAGGTCGAAGAGGCCGTGGGCAGGATTAACGGCCGCTTCGGCTCGGTGGGTCGCCCTGTGATCCACTACATGCATCGCGGTGTATCCAAGCAGGAGCTGGGCACGTTCTATGCGGCTGCGGACGTGATGTTGGTGACGCCGTTTAAGGACGGCATGAACCTGGTGGCAAAGGAGTACGTGGCCTGCCACCCGGACGGGGACGGCGCGTTGGTGCTGTCCGAGTTCGCCGGCGCGGCCGTGGAGCTGCACGATGCGTATTTGTGTAATCCGTTCGAGGGGGCGTCGATACTTCGGGCGATGCGGGAGGCACTTGACCCGGATCCGGAGCGGATGCGGCGGATGTATGCGCGCGTGTTGGGGCACGATGTGCACCGGTGGGCCGCGGAGTTTTTGCAGGAGGTTGCGCGATGAAACGGCTGGTTGTTGCAGGTGCAGCACTGGGGCTGGCGGCGTGTTCGCCGGCGCCGCCGGTGTGGCAGGTCGTTGCGGTGTACACGGCTCCGGACACGCCGGGGGATGTGCCGGATCGGGCGAATGTGAGCATCGACGGTTCGAAGCTGACGGGCTCGACGGGATGCGGCAAGGTTGAAGGCGACGTCACGGTCACTGAAGACACGCTGACGGTCAACGAGATTTCTTTCGCCGACACGGCGGGCTGCGAGGGGGCGGCGCGCTACACGCACGATCAACTGGCGTCGCTGGTGGTGCCGGAGGCCACGTTCCGAATCAACAATGTCAGTGACACCGAGAAGGTACTCACGCTCGAGGGCGACGACGTGAACGAACCGAGCATACGGGTGATGATGCTGTGAGTTCCATCGCCTACTTATCGACGGCCCCTTCGCTCCTTGTCTGCCTCGATTTCGACGGCACGATCAGCGAGCTGAACCCGGACCCTTATGCGGTGAAACCGCACCCGGTGGCGCTGGAGGCGATTGAGCGCCTGGCGCACGCCCCGAATACGGAGGTGGCGATGCTGTCCGGCCGCCACCTGGAGGGCCTGCGCAGGGTGTTCCCGCTGCGGAACCCGGTGGTGTTGGTGGGTTCGCACGGCGCGGAGCCTGGCCCGGAGCTTACGTCGGAGGATGTCGAGTATTTGGACGCAATCGAAAAGCAGCTGGAGGCGATCGCGGTCCCGCCGGCGTACGTGGAGGTCAAGCCGTACCAGCGGGTGCTGCACGTCGCGCCGGTGGAGGACGCGGCGGAGCGCGAGCGCATGCTGGCGGAGGCGCTGCGGATTCAAACGCCTCGCCCTGTCACCCCGGGTAATAACGTGGTTGAGTTTTCCGCGGTGGATGTGTCGAAGGGCTCGTGGCTGCGGGCCCACAAGCAGCGCTTTGCTGCGACGCTCTTCGCTGGTGATGACGTCACGGACGACACAGCGCTAGCGGTGCTGGGGCCTGCGGATGTGGGGATCAAGGTAGGGGTCGACGTCGCAGGCGTGGACGAGATGGCGGCCTTCCTGAAGGCGCTCGCCGACGCTCGTTGTTGATATTCATTTTCAATACCACGTACAATGGCGGCCATGTTTTCACGACGCTTCATTGGCATCCTTGCTGCATCGACGCTCGCACTGAGCGCCTGCAGCAGCACTGACAGCACCGGCGACACCGCAGCTGATGCCGCCGACGGCCAGATCGTGGCCACGACGCAGGTGTGGGCGGACGTCGCGAGCCTGGTGACGGGCCAGGACGTCCCCGCGATCATCTCGAATACCTCGGTGGACCCGCACGACTACGAGCCGACGGCCGCCGACCTGGCGCAGGTGGCGAAGGCAGTGCTCGTGGTGGCCAACGGCGGCGCATACGACGCCCGCATCTACGACGCGGCGGAGGACGCGAACGTGATCTCCGCACTGCCGCTGACGGAGGCGCACGAGCACGAGCACGGTGAGCATGGCCATGACGACCACGACCATGAGGGCCACGACCATGACCACGCCCACGAGGAAAACGAGCACATCTGGTACTCCACCGCGGCGATCGCGAAGGTGGGCGCGGACCTCGCGCAGCGCACTGATGGCAGCACGGACGCGCTCGACGGGAAGCTCGAGCAGCTGCAGACGAAGCTGGACAGCCTCAAGGCAGCCCGCGTGGCGCAGACGCACCCAATCGCGGACGCGATCATCGAGGAGTCCGCGCTCGAGGACGTCACTCCGGAGTCGTTCCGGCACGCAACGCTGAACCACTCGGAGCCGTCCTCGGCGGCGCTCGCGGAGTTCATCGCTGCACTCGAGTCCGGCGAAATCGACATCCTGATTAACAACCCGCAGAGCCCGAACGGTGTCTCCGACAAGCTGGTTGAGGTGGCGAAGGCCAACAACGTGAAGGTCGTCGACATTTACGAGACCCCGCCGAACGGCGAGAACTTCTTCGACTACTTTGCCAAGGCGCTTGACGAGCTCTAATGCTGCACCTGACCAACGCCTCTTGTGATCCCCTGTGGCACGACATCAACCTCGATGTCGCCGCGGGGGAATTTGTCGCTGTGCTGGGCCCGAACGGCAGCGGCAAGTCCACGCTGCTCGGCACGATCCTGGGTACACGCAAGCTCAGCTCGGGCACCATCACGGCGCCGAAGAACATCGGGTTCATCCCGCAGCAGCGCATGTTCCCGCCGGAACTGCCGGTGCGGGTTCGCGATCTGGTGTCGCTCTCGCTTGAGCACCGTCCGCTGCGTCGGCCGAGGAAGGGGGACGTCGATAAACTGCTGGACAGCGTGGGCGCGCTCCACCTTGCCGACGCCCGCGTGGGCACCCTGTCGGGCGGCCAGCAGCAGCTGGTGCGACAGGCGCAGGCCTTTGCGAAGCAGCCCGATCTCATCCTTGCCGACGAGCCCCTGCTCTCCCTGGACGTGGCGCGCCAGCGCGACTTCGTGTCCCGGCTGCACGCCGCGAAGGTCGCGGTGGTGATGGTGACGCACTCCATCGATCCGGTGATCGACATCGTGGACACGGTGCTCTACCTGGGCCCGCACGGGCACGTGGTCGGCAGTGCCGACGAGGTGCTGCGCTCCGAGGTGCTCAGCGAGCTGTACGGCGCTCCGGTGGAGGTCGTGCGTGTGGGTGGGAAGACGGTGATCCTGTAAATGCTGGAGCAAACGCAGTACCTGCTCGGGTTCGATTTCGTGATCGTTGCGCTGATTGCCTGCGCGATGCTGGGCGTGCTCTCGGGTGTGATCGCGCCGCTGATCGTGATGCGGAAAATGTCATTCGCGGTGCACGCTACTTCTGAGTTGGCGTTGATGGGTGCCGCGGTTGCGCTCGTGACGGGCCTGAACCTCAGCTTGGGGGCCGTCGTCGGCTCGATTGTGGCGGCGATCGTGCTCGTGCTTTTGGGGCTTCGCAGCGATACGGATTCGTCTGTGGGCGTGGTGATGAGCTTCGGCATGGGTATCTCCGTGCTGTGCATCCACCTCTACCCCGGCAACTCCACCACGGCGATGGCGCTGCTCACCGGCCAGATCGTCGGGGTGAGCAGGGAGAACCTCGGGGTGCTGACTGCCACCACGCTGCTAGTCGTGGTGGCCGTGATGGTGCTGTGGCGGCCGCTGCTGTTCGCCTCCGTAGACCCGGAGATGGCGGCCGCCAGCGGGGTACGCGTGAAGATGCTGGCCACGCTGTTCGCCATCCTGCTCGGCATGGCGGCCGCCCAGACCGTGCAGATCGTGGGCGTGCTGCTGGTGATGGCGCTGCTGATCACGCCCGGCGCGTCCGCGGTGGCCATTACGGCGCGGCCCGCGGCGGCGGTGGCGTGGTCTGTGCTCTTCGCGGAGCTCGCCGCCGTGGGCGGCATGCTGCTCTCGCTGGCGCCCGGCCTGCCGGTGAGTGTGATGGTGGCGTTCGTGTCCTTCGCCATCTACCTCGTGTGCCGGGCGGTGGGCTACTTCACGCGGCGCTGACGTGCGAACTCGCTGAGCACCACGCCGGCCGCGACGGAGGCGTTCAGGGACTCTACCCAGTCGGTCGTCGGGATGGACATGATCACGTCGCAGTTTTCCCGCACGAGCCTGGAGATGCCCTTGCCCTCCGAGCCGACGACGATGACTACCGGGTCGGTGGCGCCCTCGAAAGTGTCCAGTGTGTGCTCGCCGCCCGCGTCGAGGCCCACGACCATGTAGCCGTTGTCCTTGAACTGCTTGACAGTACGGGTCACGTTGGTCACACGCGCGACAGGCAGGCGAGCCGCTGTGCCCGCCGAGGTACGCCACGCCACGCCCGTCACCTGCGCGGAGCGGCGCTCCGGGATGATCACGCCGTGGCCGCCGAACGCGGCCGTCGAGCGGATCACCGCGCCAAGGTTGCGCGGGTCGGTGATGTTGTCCAGGATGACGAACATGCCGGTCTCCCCGCGGTCCGCCACACCCGCGACCAGGTCGAAGACGTCCGCGTACTTGTACGGCTGGATCTTCAGCCCGATACCCTGGTGCATGCCGTTGCCGGTCATCATGTCCAAGTCGTGGCGGTCCACCTCCTGCACCGGGATGTTGCGGGAGTTCGCCAGGGTGACGGCCTCGCTGAGGCGGTCGTCGTGCCCGGTGCCGCGTGCCACGAACAGCGCCTCGGCTGGCACCTTGGCGTGCAGGCACTCCACGACGGGGTTGCGGCCAACAACCATGTCCGGCAGCTCGCGCTCGTGGCGGCCCTGGTCGCGGCGCTTGCGCTCCAGCTTGCGCTTGTGCGCCGCGTGGTAGACGCGGTCCTCGGCCTTCGGGGTTGCGCCCTTGCCGCGCAGCCCGCGGCGACGCTGCCCGCCCGAGCCCTTCGTGGCGGTCTTCTTGTTCTTCTTCTGCTTATCGGGGCGGTGGTATGGCTTGGCCATTAGTTCTCCTTCAGTTGCCACTGCGCGCCGTCGGCGGTGTCGGTGACCTCGATGCCTGCGGCGGCAAGGCGGTCACGCACGGCATCGGCCGCGGCCCAGTCCTTCTCGGCACGCGCGGCGGCCCGGCGCTCAAGCTCGGCACCAACCAACACATCAAGTGCCTCGGTTACTCCATTATTTTTCGACGCCCCATCGTCCCACACACCGGGGTCCACACCCAACACCGCGGCCATCGCACGCACCTGAGCAGCCAACTCGCCAGCCCTGGCGGTGTCGTGCGCGGCGAGCGCCTTGTTGCCTTCGCGGACCACGTTGTGGATTTCGGCGAGCGCGCGGGGCACGGAGAAGTCGTCGTCTAGCGCCTGGGCGAAGCCTTCCGTCCAGGTGGTCGACTCGGGCGTGCCGGCGCGATGCACGAAGTCCTCGATGCGGCGGTAGCCCGCCGCGGCCTCCTGCAGCGCCTCCGGCGAATACTCCAGCACGCTGCGATAGTGCGCGGATCCCAGGTAGTAGCGCAGCTCCACCGGGCGCACGGCGTCCAGCATGTTGTCGATGCTCAGCACGTTACCCAGCGACTTCGACATCTTCTCGCCCGCCATGGTCACCCAGTGGTTGTGCATCCAGTACTGGGCGAAGCCATCACCCGCGGCGTGGGACTGCGCCTGCTCGTTTTCGTGGTGCGGGAACTGCAGGTCCAGACCGCCGCCGTGAATGTCGAACTCGGCGCCCAGGTACCAAGTGGACATGGCGGAGCACTCCAGGTGCCAGCCGGGGCGGCCGTCGCCCCACGGGGTCGGCCAGCTCGGCTCGCCCGGCTTGGCGGCCTTCCACAGTGCAAAGTCGTGGCTGCCGCGCTTGCCGTGCACGTCACTTTCGCCCTGGTTCATCTCCTCGACACGGTTGCCGGACAGGGAACCGTAGTCGTCGCTCGCCTTCGTCCAGGCGGCCACGTCGAAGTAGACGGAGCCCTCGGAGGCGTAGGCGAAGCCGGCGTCGATAAGCCGCTGCATGTAGTCGACCATCTGGGTGACGTGGCCCGTGGCGCGCGGCTCGACAGACGGTGGCAGCACGCCGAGGGTGTTGTAGGCACGCGTGAACTCGCGCTCGTACGTGCTGACCCACTCCCACCACGGCCGATCGTGCTCGGCGGCCTTGTTTAAGATCTTGTCATCGATGTCGGTGACGTTGCGCACGAACGCGACGTCGTAGCCCTTGGCCGCGAACCAGCGGCGCACAATGTCGAACGCCACCCCCGAGCGCAAGTGCCCGATATGCGGGGCGGACTGTGGCGTGGCCCCGCACAAGTAGATGGAAACGTGGCCCTCACGCAGCGGGCGGAATGGACGCAGCGTGCGCGTCGCGGTGTCAAAAATCTGTTGGGTCTCGGCAGTCACGGCCCTTAGCTTAGTGCAACCAGCGCAGTAGCGACGGCAGCGCGCCCCTCACCCGAACCGGTGAAACCCATGTGGTCCGTCGTAGTCGCCGACACCGACACCGGGGCACCGAGCGCCTCCGAAAGCACGCGCTGCGCCTCCTCGCGCACCGGGCCCATCTTCGGGGTCTGGCCAATCATCTGCACCGACACGTTGATCACCTGGTGGCCATGCTCCGCGAGCAGCTCGCGCAGCTCATTGAGCAGCTGTGTGCCCCGCACCCCGTCATACTCCGGCCGACCCACCCCGACGAAGGACCCCAGGTCCCCCAAGCCCGTCGCTGAAAGCACCGCATCCACCACGGCATGGCTGACAACATCGCCGTCCGAGTGTCCCTCGCAGCCGTCTTGGCCCTCGTGGAGGATGCCCGCGATCCAGCACGGCTTCCCGGCCTCGATCTGGTGCGCGTCAAACGCTGTACCGACCCTGAACTGTGGAAAATCTGTGTGCGACGTCATGCGCGCAAGCCTACCGCGTACTCCCCGACGGCACCTCGAAGATTGTCGGCTCAGCCTCGTCCGTAATGCTCTGCGCCAGGCGCATGTCAATCGGCGTGGTGATCTTAAACGCCATCGGGTCCCCCTGTACCGTGTGCACGTCCACGCCGAACCACTCCATCAGGCTCGCGTCATCCGTGGCGACGAAGTCTGGCGTCCCTTCGTAGTACGCGCGGTTCGCGGCGAGCAAGGTACGCAGGTCAAAGCCCTGTGGCGTTTGCACTGCCCGCAGCGTCGAGCGATCCGGGGTGCCGACGACGCGCCCAGCTGCGTCGATCTCCTTAATGGTGTCGACGACCGGCAGCACCGGCACCACCGCGTCCGCGCCCTCGAGCACGGCGCGGGCGACGCGCGCGATCATACCGGGCGGGGTCAGGGCCCGGGCGGCGTCGTGAATGAGCACGCAGGCGTCCTCGTGCTCGATCGCCTTGAGGCCCTCGTAGATAGAATCGGCGCGCTCCGCGCCCCCATGCACGAAGCGGACGTCGTGGCCTCGCAGCGTGGTGCGCGCGATCTCCTCCATCTCGGGGCTGACCACCACGATGATCGAGTCCACGACCTCAGCGGTCTCCATCGCGGTCACCGAGCGCTCCAGCAGGCTGCGACCGCGCAGCGGCACAAACGCCTTCGGCACGCTCGCCCCGAGCCGCGTGCCCTTGCCTGCCGCGGCAACGACGGCCACTACCCTGCGAGACATTTGGCTACGTCCCGCTACTTCTCGTCGTCCTCATCGTCGTCGAAGCTGAGGTCATCCAGGTCGATGTCATCCTCGTCCTCAACCACCACGTCAGGCGCGAAGGAAATACCGGCCTTGACCTGCTCCTCAATAATCTTGCGGACGCCCTCTTCCAGCTCCTCGACCTTCTTCTCGTCGACTGGCTCCGCCAGCGCGAGTTCGCCGACGAGGATCTGGCGCGCCTTGCCCAGCATGCGCTTCTCGCCCGCAGACAGGCCCTTGCCCTGGTCACGGCGCCACAGGTCGCGGACAACCTCCGCCACCTTATTAATGTCACCGGACGCGAGGCGCTCCTGGTTCGCCTTGTAGCGGCGGGACCAGTTGCCGGCCTCCTCGACGTCGGTCTCGCGCAGCACCGAGAAGACCTTCTCCAGGCCCTCCTTGCCGACGACGTCGCGCACACCGACAAGCTCGGTGTTCTTTACAGGAACGCGGACCTCAAGGTCCGACTGGAGGATTTGCAGTACGAGAAAGTCGAGCGTTTCTCCGCCAATTTCGCGCTGCTCGATGTCGGCGATGCGTGCCGCACCATGATGCGGATAGACAACCACTTCTCCGACTTTGAATTCCATGAACACTCCTTGAGGATGACAACCGGCTCAGTAACCTCACCACCCTACCATTACGGGCCGTAATGGGGACGCGCACCCGCGATGCGCCGAACTCAACTAAAGTTTAACCCCACCCGCGCCGCCTGGGCCTGGTACGCGTGAGGAAACTGTGAAAAGTCTAGGTCCAGGCGCTAGGGTTGTGCGGAGAAACATATATGTGAAACAAGAACGATGGAGGACACCCACGTGAAGTCCCTGAAGCCGGTTTTCGCACTCGCAACCGCACTGCTCATGGCCGGATGCTCCGCAGGCCAAATCACTCAGACCTCTGACCAGGTGGCTGCAGTTGACGGCGCCAACGTCGAAACCGAGAACGGCGAGCTGGCCGTACAGGACGTCACCGTCGTCCTCGACGAGACCGGCTCCGCAGCACTGAAGTTCAGCGCGCTGAACCAGGACACGTCGATGACGTCGCACTCGCTGCGTTCCGTTTCCGTTGACGGCACCCCGGTCAGCATCGAATCCTCGAAGGAAATCGGCTACAACTGCGTGCTTGTTGGTGACTCCGCTGCAGGCTTGGACCGCATGCCGCAGGATGACGGCAAGAACTGCATCGAGTACATCCGCACCGCCCTGCCGAACGACAGCTTCGCGTACGGCGGCACCGTGCCTGTGACCTTCACGTTCGACACCGGCACCCTCGAGGTCAACGCCCCGGTTTCCGCTCCGCTGCTGCCTTCCGGCCAGGTCCACCGCGACCTGAACAAGTAAGGCTCTATGGCGAAGAAGCCTCGGGTGATCCACACCTGTTCCGAGTGTGGATACTCCTCTCCTAAGTGGCTTGGCCGCTGCCCTGAATGCGGCTCTTGGGGGACATTGCAAGAATCAGCGCCGGTGGTTACCGACACCCGCGCGACGGGGGTCTCCAGTGCGCCGCGTGCCGCTGCACTCACGCCGCAAACGCCTGCGCGCCCAATCACAACTATCGACGCCGCCGCGACCAAGACGGTGCGCTCCGGCATCGGCGAGCTTGACCGGGTGTTGGGCAACGGCGTCGTGCCTGGGTCGGTGGTGCTCATGGCGGGCGAGCCGGGCGTCGGCAAGTCGACGCTGCTGCTTGAGGTGGCCTCGCGCTGGGCGGCGATCGATGGGCGCAAGGCGCTCTACGTCACCGCCGAAGAGTCGGCGGGGCAGGTCCGCGGGCGCGCCGAACGCACCGGCGCACTGCGGGAGCGCCTCTACCTGGCGGCCGAGTCCAACCTGGACATCGTGTTTGGTCACGTGGAGCAGATCAAGCCCTCGCTGCTCATCGTGGACTCGGTACAGACGATGCACGCTCCCGGTGTGGAGGGCGTGCCGGGCGGCGTGGCGCAGTCCCGCGCGGTCACGGCCGCGCTGACCACGCTGGCGAAGACCACTCACCTGCCGATTCTGCTGGTAGGGCACGTGACCAAGGACGGCAACGTCGCGGGCCCGCGAGTGCTCGAGCACCTGGTGGACGTGGTGCTGAACTTCGAGGGCGACCGGCAATCAAGCCTGCGTATGCTGCGCGGCATCAAGAACCGATTTGGCGCGACCGATGAGGTGGGCTGCTTCGAGCAGACCGCCGAGGGGATCCGCGAAGTACCGGACCCGTCCGGGCTGTTCCTCTCCCACCGCGGCCGCACCCCGGATGGTTCCGCGGTGACCGTGGCGATGGACGGGGTGCGCCCAATGCTCGCGGAGGTGCAGGCGCTCACCGTGGACCCGGTGAACAAGTCGCCCCGGCGCGTGGTCACGGGCCTGGACGGCAACCGCGTGCCGATGGTGCTGGCGGTCCTGCAGGCGCGCTGCGGGCAGCGCACGAACGACAAGGACGCCTACGTGGCAACCGTGGGTGGGGTGCGCATCACGGAGACCGCGACCGACCTAGCGGTGGCGCTGGCGACCTGGTCGAGCCTGCACGAGACACCGCTGCCACCAAAGACGGTGGTGATCGGGGAGGTCGGCTTGGCCGGCGAGATCCGGCGGGTGCCAAACCTGGGCCGTCGCCTGCAAGAGGCAGCACGCCTGGGATACGAGCACGCAATCGTGCCCGCGGGCGAGTCACTGCAGGTCCCGGGCCTGCGAATTGAGCAGGTGGCCACGGTTGGCCAGGCTATCGCTACACTTGCACAGCATGAGTGATGACACGATGCGCGCCGCCCTCGAGCGCCTCGCCCCCGGCACCGCACTTCGCGACGGCCTCGAGCGAATCCAACGTGGCCACACCGGTGGCCTCATCGTCCTCGGCGACGGGCCGGAGGTCGTCGAGATTTGCGACGGCGGCATCGCCTTCGACGTCGCCTTCCAGCCACCGCTGCTGCGCGAGCTGTGCAAGATGGACGGCGCCGTCGTTTTATCCGCCGACGGCTCCCGCATCACCCACGCCAACGTGCAGCTCGTGCCCAGCCCGCACTTCCCCACCAGTGAGTCCGGCACCCGCCACCGCTCCGCGGAACGCACCGCGCTGCAGACCGGCAGGCCGGTCATCTCGGTGTCGGCGTCGATGAATACGGTGACGGTGTACGCGGGTGGGCGTCGCCACCGCTTGGAGGAGCCGGCGGTCCTGATGGGCCGGGCGAACCAGGCACTGTCCACGGTGGAGCGCTATCGCCAGCGCCTCGACATGTCGAACCACCGCCTGTTCGTGGCAGAGATGAACAACTATGCCACCGTCGCCGACGTGCTCAACGTGCTGCAGCGCCAGCTGATGCTCGAGCGCGCCGTCACCGATCTGGAGCTGAGCATTGTGGAGTTGGGTGTCGACGCCCGCCAGCTCAGCCTGCAGCTTTCCGAGCTGGAGGGCAACAACGCCCACGACGTTGAGATGCTGGTGCGCGACTACATCGCGACGACCACCGTGCCCACGGACGAGCAGGTCCACCAGGCCCTCGATGCCTTGGACACCCTGCCGGATTCGGAGCTGCTGAACACGACCACGTTGGCGCGCCAGCTGGGGCTGCCCGCGAACGAGGAGAACCTCGTGCAAGCGCTGATCCCACGTGGCTACCGGGCGCTTGCGCGCGTGCCTCGCGTGCAGAAGTTCTTGATGGATCAGATCGTGGCCGTCTTCGGCACGCTGCCCGCCATTTTGGAGGCGCAGCCGGAAGACTTGAGCTCCGCAGACCACGTGACCAGCCTGTGGGCGCGCCACATCTACGAGGGGTTGCGCCGCCTCAGCTAAGTCAGGTTGAACGGGACTGCGTCGGAGGCGTTGTCGCCGATCACGGTGTGCAGGTAGTAGGACCCAGCTGGTACCGGCTGGCGGTCGGTGCACACGTTCGACTGCGAGCTGGTACCCGACCAGCGGGCTTCAAAGCCACGCTTCGAGTCACGCGGGAACGTCTCCTGACCAGCAAAGACAGGGTCAAAGCAGTCGACGTCGGACCACACGCGGTTGTTGGTAGCCATGTCGTAGACTTCAAAACGCATGATGTTGGTGTCCAGGTCGATGACGCAGTCCGCGTCCGTCGGGTTCTGCACTTCCATGTAGAACACCGGCTGCTCCCCTACCGCGTACGACGGCTGGTTTGTCGACGCCACCACACGCAAATCCTTCAGCTCACATGTGCCTGATGGGGCAGCCTGCGTGTGCTCTGCTGACGAGGTCGGCTCGGTCGGCTCACCGGATGCGCTTTCCTTTGCAGTTTCGGACTCACTCGGCGTCGCGGCACCCGGTTCCGGCACCGTCGGCTCCGTGACAGGCGTGGTGGTGGGCGAAGTGGACGTCGATACGTCGGCGTCGCCGCCGCCTGAGCGCGCCATAGCGCTCAACCCCCACACCAGGAACACCACGAGCACCAACAACGCAACGAGCGCCGCAACGCGGCGGCGCCGGTAGATCTCGGGAGGAAGCGGATGCTGGTTAGTCATGCCCCTTACTCTATACCGAAGTTTTCCATGGTCGGGTGAACCTGGCCATCGGCAAGTTGGTAGCGTGCCGCAACCACGCCGACAGTGCCGTTCGCCAAACGCTCCGCGAGCACGGGCACGCGCTCAATGAGGTGCTGCGCGCTCAAGTTCGCGTGGGTGACCTCAACATCCTTCGGGTCACGCGTGGGCGACTGAAGCACCGACGGCACGATCTTCTCCACGAACACGCGCACCAACCCGTCCGGGACTTCCTCCGTCTCCACCGCGTTGAGCGCCGTACCGACCGCGCCACAGGACTCATGCGACAGGAACATCACCAGCGGCACATTCAGCCCTTCCACCGCGTACTCGACGGAGGCGGACACCGCGGCGTCGACGCAACCGCCCGCTGTGCGGATGACGAAAATGTCGCCGAAGCCGACGTCGAAAAGCAGCTCAACTGGGACACGCGAATCCGAGCAGGCGACGACGGCGGCGATGGGGTTCTGGCCGTCGCGGAGCTGTTCGCGCCACGTGGGGTCGCGGTGCGGGTGCGTCTCCTGGCTTGCAACGAATCGTTCATTTCCTGCCTTGAGGAGTTCCCACACCTCACGAGGCGTCTTTTCTGTACTCATAGGCTATATTTTGGCAGAGATGACTGAGGATGTGGCCAAAATTCGAACAAACCTCCAACCCGCCGAGATTATCCCGTGGTACCGCGCCAACGCGCGTGAGCTTCCGTGGCGCGCACCAGGCACAAGCGCGTGGGGCGTGCTACTCAGCGAGGTGATGAGCCACCAGACGCAGGTGGCGCGCGTCGCCCCCATCTGGGAGGAATGGATGCGCCGCTGGCCCACCCCGGAGGCCTTCGCAGCCGCCGGCGCCGACGAGGTGCTGCGCGCCTGGGGCAGCCTCGGCTACCCGCGCCGCGCGCTGCGTCTGCTGGAGTGCGCGCGAGTGATCACTGAGCTTCATGACGGCCACGTCCCCCGCAGCGTGGAGGAGCTGCTGGCACTGCCCGGCATCGGCGATTACACGGCCCGCGCAGTGGCCTGCTTTGCCTACGGGGAAAACGTGCCGGTGGTGGACACGAACGTGCGCCGGGTGGTCGCGCGCGCCGAGCGTGGTAGGCCCGTCGCGCACCCGCGCAAGGCGGAGCTCCAGGAGGTGGCGGCACTGCTGCCCGCCGACGATTTGGAGTGGGACGGCCCAACCTTTTCGGTCGGCCTGATGGAGCTCGGCGCCCTCGTGTGCACCGCCACAAACCCGGACTGCGGGGCGTGCCCGGTCAGCCGCTGCGCGTGGGTGGCAGCGGGCAAGCCAGAGCCGAACCCGGAGGAGCAGCGCAAGAAGAAGACACAGCGCTTCGCAGGCACCGACCGGCAGGTGCGCGGCAAGATCATGCGGGTGCTGCGCGGCGCGTCCGCACCCGTGCCGCAACGCGACATCGACGTGGTGTGGCCCGATGCAGCGCAACGCTCCCGCGCGCTATTTTCACTGCTTGAGGACGGCCTCGCCGTCCAAGACGACGCCGGCTACTTCCACCTACCGCGGTAATTGAACCCACCGGGCAGCTTCACCCACACGCCACCGCGCGAGTTGAATGTGACAGGGCCGACCTTCGTGGAAGCCGAAGCACCAGACTTGGAGAAGTTCAGCCACGAGTTCTTACTCACCTTGTGCTTCTTGCGATAATAAATTCCCATGCGCTCAGACTACACATAGACTGTTCGCATGACTTCGAGCGTTTTGATCGCATTCGCGATGACCCTGTTGGCCGGCATCTCCACCGGCATCGGCGGGGTTGTTGTGGCGCTCAAGTCCACCATTGGTGACAGGTTCCTCGCTGGCAGCCTGGGGTTCTCCGCTGGCGTGATGGTCTACATCTCACTCGCGGAGCTGCTCCCCGCGGGCATTGACGCCCTCGACCAGGGCCGCGCGATCCTCGGGTTCTTCGGCGGGGTGGCGCTGATCGCGGTGATCGACAAGCTGGTGCCGCACGACATCAACCCGCACGAAAGCATCCAGGGCGACGAGGACAAACGCGCCCAAGCGATGCGGCGCGCAGGCGTGATCACCGGCGTGGCAATCGCGCTGCACAACTTCCCCGAGGGCTTCGCCACCTTCATGTCCGCGCTCGCCGACCCGTACCTGGCCATCCCGATCGCCGTCGCGATCGCGCTGCACAACATCCCTGAGGGCGTCGCCGTCGCCGTCCCACTTCGCGAGGCCACCGGCCGACGCTGGTGGGCCGCCGGGTGGGCCACCCTCTCAGGGCTAGCGGAACCGCTCGGCGCACTCGTCGGCTTCCTCATCCTCGCGCCTTTCATGGGGCCAACCACGATGGGCTACTCCTTCGCGGTGATCGCCGGGATCATGGTGTTCATCAGCTTCGACAAGCTGCTGCCGAACGCGATTGCTACCGGGCACCACCACTACGCGTCTACGGCGTCATGAGCGGCATGGCGGTCATGGCCGTCAGCCTCATGCTGCTGCCCTAAGCGCTGTGTGCTGCGAAGTGGCGTCGATTAGTATCTTTCACCATGGTTCATCGTCCTGTGATCTCCGCCGCGTGCGCCCTCGCACTCGCCGCTCCCCTCGCCCCCTCCGCCGCCGCGAGCTCGCTCGACCCGTTGAGCTCCGTGGCGGAGGTGGGCTCCTCCGCCATCAAATCGGCCTTCCGCCCCGCGCCGACAGTCGTGCGCTACGAAACCACCACCGAGTCCGGCACACGCGCGCCAGTTACCGCCACCCTCTACGACAGGGACAACGCGAAGGGGCTCGTCGTCATCGCGCCCGGCACCCGCGGCATGGCCGACCACTGCGCACCCAGCAAGAACACCTCACTGACGTCCTCCGACTCCGGGGCATCCCTCAGCGTCGACTACGAGCGCCCCATGGCCCACATGCTTCTCGACGCCGGCTACCGCGTCATCGTCACCGACTACGTCGGGCTCGGCACCTCAGGCACGCACACGTACCTCAACCGCGTCGACCAGGGACACGCCGTCATCGACGCCGCCCGCTACGCCGCCCACGACGACGAAAAGGTCGCGTTCTGGGGCTACTCCCAAGGCGGCGGCGCATCCGCCGCAGCAGCCGAACTCGTCGCCGACTACGCCCCCGAACTCAACGTGGTCGCCGCATTCGTCGGCGCCCCACCCGCCGATCCACTGGCCGTACTCGAACAGTCCCGCGGGACTCTGATCACCCCAGTCGCCGGTTTCGCCGCCGTCTCCTACTCCTCCACCTACCCCGACTTCCGCGAAGCCCTCTACGCCGAACTCAACGAGGAAGGCGTTCGCACCCTCGACGCCCTGTCCAAGGCGTGCATCCTCGACGCCGTCCGAATCGCACCGAAAGAATTCAACGCTTACACGAAACGTAGCGTCAACCTGGCAGAACTCGCCCACGACAACCCCGTCCTGCGAGCCCGCCTCGACCAGAACAAGCTCGGCCGCGTCCCCACCAAAGTCCCAACGCTGGTGCTCACCAACCCCGACGACGACATGGTCCCCGCCCCACAAGCCGTCCAACTCGCCCGCGACTACTGCGCGCTCGGCTCACCCGTGGAGTACCGCAGCGTCTCTATCCCCGGCACCCGATCCACGCCACTCGACTCCGGGTCCTCCACCACCCCATTCGCAAACCTCGCCGGTGCTGGCCACGCCCTGCCAATCGTCCTCGAGACCGCCCACGTGATCACCTGGCTCGACGAGCGCTTCGACCCACACGCGCCAGCCTTCACCCCGAACTGCAACATCCCCGACAACACCTCCATCAACACCGCCTCGAACTACCAGTACACCGGACCAGTCGCCGACGCCATCCTCTTCGGCATCTTCGCTGTACTCAGCGCTGTAGGTTTAGGCACCTGGCTGGTCGGCTCCGGCCTACCGAACCCGGCCTTGGTGTGGGCGCACCAAATTCGCTGATTTGGGAGCGCGTTTTTGCGTTTCCCCAGGTCGCTGCCGCCGCGCGCGAGGGAATTTGGTGCCTCTTTGGATACATAGAGTGCCAAAGGACGCAATCCTACAAACCACCCCCACCATTCCCGCAGGTCAGAAAAGCGCTAGACGTATAAGGTTGCGTCTATTGACACTGGACCGGCTTCGATGGCACCAAATTCGCTGATTTGGGAGCGCGTTTTTGCGTTTCCCCAGGTCGCTGCCGCCGCGCGAGGGAATTTGGTGCATCTTTGGATGCGCTGAGTGCCAAAGGACGCAATTCTAAAATCCACGGCCTCCATTCTTGCAGGTCAGAAAAGCGCTAGACGTATAAGGTTGCGTCTATTGGCACCAATACCCGCCCCACCAAGACAAAAAGAAAGCCGCACCACCAAGGTGCGGCTTTCCAACCTACTGATTAGACCGGCTCAGGTCCCCGACCATCGGAATCCGAGTCCGAGTCAGGCTCTGACTCAGGCTCCGGGCGCTCGTCTGGGAACTGGGAAGCTTCGGTCTCAGGGGTGCCATCGGAAGGAGCGATGTCACGCACAGCCTTCTCCTCTGGTTCCTCGGACGCGGCGTCCTCACCGAAGGTTTCGGCTGGCAGCGGGCGTGGACGCGGAGTGAACGTGAAGGTTGCCTCCGGCGCAGCCTTGCCGCGCGTGTTGCGGGCGGCTTCGATGTCGCCGTCCCAGCCTTCGACGTCGACGGTGATGATCTCGCCGGCGCCGATCTCGCCGAACAGGATCTTCTCCGAGAGCAAGTCCTCGATTTCGCGCTGGATGGTGCGGCGCAGTGGGCGCGCACCGAGCACCGGGTCGAAGCCGCGGATGGCCAGGAGGTTCTTGGCCTTCTCGGTGAGCTCGATGCCCATGTCCTGCGCAGCCAGGTTGGTGTCCACCCGGCTGATGAGCAGGTCCACCATCTGCACGATTTCTTCCTGGGATAGCTGGCGGAAGACGACGATTTCGTCGATGCGGTTGAGGAACTCTGGTCGGAAGTGCTTCTTCAGCTCGTCGTGGACCTTGTTCTTCATGCGCTCGTACTGGGCGTCGGCGTCGGTGGCGGTGCTGCCAGTGAAGCCAAGGCCGACCGGCTTGGAGATGTCGCCGGTGCCCAGGTTCGAGGTGAAGATGAGCACGGTGTTCTTGAAGTCCACCATGCGGCCCTGCCCGTCGGTGACGTGTCCTTCTTCGAGCACCTGTAGCAGCGTGTTGTAAATCTCCTTGTGTGCCTTTTCGATCTCGTCGAAAAGGACGACGGAGAACGGCTTGCGGCGAACCTTCTCGGTGAGCTGGCCACCCTCCTCGTAGCCGACGTATCCCGGAGGGGCACCGAAGAGGCGGGAGGCGGTGAAGCGGTCGTGGAACTCGCCCATGTCGACCTGGATGAGGGAGTCTTCGTCGCCGAAGAGGAACTCGGCAAGTGCCTTGGACAGCTCCGTCTTACCAACACCGGACGGGCCGGCGAAGATGAAGGAGCCGGATGGGCGCTTCGGGTCCTTGAGCCCGGCGCGGGTGCGTCGGATGGAGCGCGACAGGGCGCGGACTGCTTCGTCCTGGCCGATGATGCGCTTGTGCAGCTCGGTCTCCATGTTGAGCAGGCGCGACGACTCGGACTCGGTGAGTTTGAACACTGGGATGCCGGTCCAGTGCGCGAGCACGTCGGCGATCTGGTCTTCGCCGACCTCGGCGATTTCCTCAAGGTCGTCGGAGCGCCACTTCTTTTCCTTTTCCTTGCGCTCTTCGCCGAGCTTGCGTTCGGTGTCGCGCAGGCCTGCCGCCTTTTCGAAGTCTTGGGCATCGATGGCGGCTTCCTTCTCGCGGCGGACGTCGGCAATGCGCTCGTCGACTTCGCGGAGTTCGGAAGGGGCGGTCATGCGCTTGATGCGCATGCGTGCGCCGGCCTCGTCGAGGAGGTCGACGGCCTTGTCCGGCAGGAAGCGGTCGTTGATGTAGCGGTCCGCCAGGGTGGCTGCGGCCTTGAGCGCGTCGTCGGTGTAGGAGACGCGGTGGTGTGCCTCGTAGCGGTCGCGCAAGCCGCGCAGGATGGTGACGGTGTCCTCAACGGAGGGCTCGTCGACCTGGACGGGCTGGAAGCGACGCTCGAGGGCGGCGTCCTTCTCGATGTGCTTGCGGTACTCGTCGAGCGTGGTCGCACCGATGGTCTGGAGTTCGCCACGTGCCAGTTTCGGCTTCAGCAGCGAGGCGGCGTCGATGGCGCCTTCGGCAGCGCCGGCGCCGACGAGGGTGTGGATCTCGTCGATGAACAGGATGATGTCGCCGCGCTGGTTGATCTCCTTGAGGACCTTCTTCAGGCGTTCCTCGAAGTCACCACGGTAGCGTGAGCCTGCAACCAGGGAGCCGAGGTCCAGGGAGTAGACCTGCTTGTCCTTGAGCGTTTCGGGGACGTTGCCGTTCGCGATGTCGAGGGCGAGGCCCTCCACGACGGCCGTCTTGCCGACGCCCGGCTCACCAATCAGCACCGGGTTGTTCTTGGTGCGGCGCGAGAGCACCTGCATGATGCGCTCGATTTCCTTGTCGCGTCCGACCACCGGGTCGAGCTTGCCCTCGCGGGCTGCTGCGGTGAGGTTGCGGCCGAACTGGTCGAGCACGAGCGAGTTGGAACGCTCGCCCTGCTGGCCCGGGCGCGGCCCACCCATGATGCCTGGGCCCTGGCCGGCGCCCGCGAAGCCCGGACCGCCGCCCTGCGGGGTCTCCGGGTTCTGTGCTTCGCCGCCCTCGTAGCCGGAGAGCAGCTGGATGACCTGCTGGCGCACGCGTGGCAGGTCGGCGCCGAGCTTAATCAGCACCTGGGCTGCGACGCCATCACCCTCCCGGATGAGGCCGAGCAGCAGGAACTCGGTGCCGATGTACTTGTGCCCCATCTGCAGGCCCTCGCGCAGGGAGAGCTCCAGTACCTTCTTGGCGCGTGGGGTAAATGGGATCTGGTCAGTGACTGGCTGCGTGCCGTGTCCGATGATCTCGATGACTTCGGAGCGGACGTCGTCAAGATTGATACCCATGGACTCGAGCGCCTTTGCTGCGACGCCTTCGCCTTCTTTAATAAGCCCGAGCAGGATGTGCTCGGTACCCATGAAGTTATGGTTCAGCTCGCGCGCCTCCTCCTGAGCTAAGACGATGACGCGGCGGGCCCTATCGGTAAACCTCTCAAACAACTGGCTGACCCCTTACTAATAACGGTTTTTAAAGAGTTGTCACCAACCATAACGCCCCCGGCGGACACATCGTCCCGCCGAGGGCGTCACTTCATGGCTTCAGGGGCCATTACACCAGCTCAGGTCGGGTGTTCGCTCGTAGCGAACAGAGGCTTTTCGACGCCTCCTCCGGCCCCAACCGGCCAGTTTAGAGCAGGTCGCGCAGCACCGGATCCGCGATCTTGAGCACGTTCTCGCGTGCTTCCTTCGCGGTCGGGGCGTCGACGGCAAAGTTTGCCATCTGGCGGCAGGTGTCGCGGTCGTGCAGGCGTAGCGCGGCGCGCACCGCGTTGACCTTGCCCGGCGCCATGGACAGGGAGCTCACGCCCAGGCCGACGAGGACGAGCGCCATGAGCGGGTCGCCGCCTGCCTCGCCGCACACGCCGATGGACTTGCCGGTGGCTTCGCCACCGCGGCAGGTCTCGCGGATCATGGCCAGCGTTGCCGGCTGCCACGGGGTGAGCAGCTCTGCGAGCTCGCCCTGCATGCGGTCGGCGGCCATGGTGTACTGCGACAGGTCATTGGTGCCGATGGATGCGAAGTCCGCGATGTCCAGGATGTGGGAGGAGCGGATAGCGGCCGCGGGGGTCTCCACCATCACGCCGACCTTCGGCAGACCGTGGGCGCGTGCGCGCTCGGTGAACCAGCGGGTCTCCTCCACCGTGGCCACCATTGGGGCCATGACCCACAGTTCAGCCTCCGGGACAGCCTTGCGTGCTGCGGCCAGCGCCTTGAGCTGGTCGTCGAGGAGGTCTTCGCGGGCCATGGACAGGCGCAGGCCGCGACGGCCCAGTGCCGGGTTCTCTTCCTCGCCGAGGTCGGCGAAGGACAGCGGCTTGTCGGCGCCTGCGTCCAGGGTGCGCACGACGACGCGGCGGTCACCGAATGCGCGCAGCACCTTGGTGTACGTCTCGGTCTGCTCCTCGACGCTCGGGGCGGAATCGCGGTCCAGGAAGAGGAACTCGGTGCGGAACAGGCCGGAGCCTTCCAGGTCGTAGCCAGAGGCCTTCGCGGCATCGTCCGCGGTGCCGATGTTGGCCAGCAGCTTCACGCGGTAGCCGTCGCGGGTGGCACCCTCGCCGGAGGAGCCTGCCAGGGCTGCGGCGCGGCGGCGGGAGCGCTCCTCGAGCTCGGCGACGTCCGACTCGTTCGGGGCGACGATCACCTCGCCGACGCCGCCGTCAAGCGCGATCGCTGGGGCGTCGACAAGCGCCTCAGTAATGCCCTTGACCTGCACCGCTGCGGGGATGCCGAGCTGCGCGGCGAGGATCGCCGTATGCGATGTCGCGCCGCCGGCCTCCGTCACGATGCCGACGACCAACGCTGGATCCAACGTCGCGGTCTCTGCCGGTGCGAGGTCGTTCGCGACGAGCACGGACGGCACCTCGAGCGCAGGCACGCCCGGCTCCGGCACCCCGCGCAGGCGCGCGGTCGCGCGGTCGCGGATGTCGTAGAGGTCGGTGACGCGCTCAGCCATGTAGCCGCCGAGCTTGCGGAACTTCGCCGCGTAGGCCTCCACCGCGTCGTGGACCGCCTTGGTCACGCCGGTCCCCTTCTTCAGTTCCTTCTTAATGCCGCGCACCAGGCCGCGGTCCTTCGCCAAGGCGGCGGTGGCCTCAAGGACAGCCTTGGATGTTTCGGAGTTTGCGTGCTCTGCGCGCGCCGTCAAGGACGCGGAGACTTCTTCCAGGACCGCGACGACGCGCTCGCCGTCAGCGTCTGGGTCGGTGCATGGTTGTTCGTGCTCGTCGATACCAACGGCGGGTGTAACAACTGCGACCGGGCCAGAGGCGGTACCTGAGGAAACCCCGATCCCATACAAGACGGTGCGGTCAGTCATGAGTGTGTCCTTTCAGCAATCAAGCTAATGGTATTACATTTGATGGTACGCGCTGAGGCGCGCAATGTGCAGAGCAAGGTACGCAATTTCATCTTCTGTCAACGCTGTATCGAAGCGAAGCTCCACTACAGCGGCCACTTTTCGGGCGCACTCAACTTCCCTCGGGTAACTGCGCGTCAACTCACGCGCCAGCGGAGAATTTCCGCGCTCGAGTTGTTTCCCCTGCTCAAGGCGAACAAACAAATAACGAATGTGTGTAATAAACCGGGCCACATTTATCGACGCCGCTTCGAACTCCACCCCAAACTCAGCCTCAATGATCTGCATCATCTGCTGAATCAACCCCGTCATCCGGTACGTATGCGCCAGGTCACCGGTGTTGAAACCGGCGTTGACCAGGTGCATCGCAAGCGCGGTGGCTTCGGTGGTGGGCAGGGTGGCGTCGAAAAGAATGTTGATGTGCTCCAGCAGGCGTTCGCCCTGTGCATACTCTGCCGGGTACAGGTGCTGAACCTCGGCGCGCAACGGGTAGGCGATCTCCTCGCCACGAGATGCGCGCTCAAACGCGTTGATGATGTGGTCCGTCACCGCGGTGACCAGCGTGATGCTGGGCTTTGCGCCCACGGCCTCCAACGCTGCGGTCACACGGTGTATATCTTCGGCGGGAAGCCCGGCAATCATTTGGCCGGAGTGGTCCGGGTCCCGACCATCCACCGGAACAAATACTCGCTGCACCTTCGACTCGTCGAGGACGTCGCCCTTCTTTGCCCCAAAGGCGATGCCCCGACCGGTCACCACAACATCCTCCGACCCGCGGCGGGCCAGGACGACGTTGTTGTTAAAGATGCGCAGTATTTGCATGTGTTCGACCCTACTTGGTTACCCCCAACAGTGGCTGGCCGACCTCGGCCTCACCAGTGGCGATATCTTCCACAGCGGCCAGCGACTTGGAGTTGACCACGGTCACGATCACCGTGGTGTCCACGCCGTGACCTGCGATTGCGCCGAAGTCGACGTCCGCGAGGGCGTCGCCAATCTCGACGCGCTGCTTCTTCTCCACGAGCGGGGTGAAGCCTTCGCCCTTCAGCTTGACGGTGTCAATGCCGATGTGGACGAGGACCTCGACGCCGTCGTCAGTCTTGATGCCGTAGGCGTGCCCCGTCTTCGCGACAGAGATCACCTTGCCAGCAACCGGCGCCACAACCTTCTCGACGCCACCTTCCGGCAGCACACCAATCGCCTGGCCGAGCGCACCGGATGCGAACGCGGCGTCCTGGATCTGGTCCATCGGGACAACCTTGCCTGCGATCGGCGCGGTGACCTCGCGTGTGTCCGCTGCAGGGGCCGCCGGCTCGTCGGCCTCTGCTGCTGCAGCGGCTGGAGCGGCCGCCGCCGGAGCTGCTGCAACTGCCGGAGCTTCCTCCTGCTCTTTTTCCTCCTGCGCTGCACGTGCGCGAGCCAGGGCCTCTTCACGCTCTTCCGGCGTGCGGTAGTCGGTGAAGTAGATGACGAAGAACGCGGTGAAGAACGCGACCGCAATCGCGATGACGTAGACCCACATCGGGCTGAAGACCACGGTGGTCAAAAGCGAGGTGAACACGAACGCGTTGGTCTGCACGCCGCCGAACGGGGTGCCCAGGATCGCAATGGTCAGGCCACCGGTGAAGCAGCCCACCAGCATGCGCGGGTAGATCCTCTTGTAGCGCAGGTGAATACCGTAGAGCGACGGCTCCGAAATACCACCGAACAGACCAGCTGCCAGCGCCGACCCGGAGGTCTGGCGCATGACTGGATCCTTATCGCGCAGCGAGAGCGCGAACACAGCAGCCGTTGCACCGAAGCAGGCGAAGTTCCAGGCACCCATTGGGCCCTGGATGAAGTCGTAGCCCAGGGTCTGTATGTTGACCAGCATGAGGGCGTTGAGCGGCCAGTGCAGGCCGAGCGGAACCAGGAACGGGTACAGCATCGGGATCAGGATGGCGAACACGAACGGCGCGTTACCGTTCAGCCACGCAAGGCCAACACCAATCCATGCGCCGAGCGCGTAGCCGAGCGGCCCAATCACGATCGCGGTGACTGGGATCATCACCAAGAGGGTGAGGAACGGCACGAACACCATGTGGACCGCGGACGGAATAATCTTCTGGAAACCCTTGTACACCAGGGCCGCCACGACCGCCATGATCAGCGGCACGAACACGTTGCCTTCGTAGCCAGGCAGCAACATCGGCAAGCCCATCACCGTCACGCGGCTGACCTCGGTGCCGAGCAGGTCGTTGACCTCAGTCACGGCATCCGGGTGGTCCGCCAGCCCCATGAACTCGGGGGTGAACAGCGCCAGGATGACGGCGGCAGGCACCCACGGCTCAATGTTGAGCTTCTTGCCTGCGTTGTACGCCACCATCACCGGCAGGAAGTAGAACACCGAGCGCCACATCGCGTCGACGAACTGCCAACCCGGCGTCTTGACCTCCGCATGGAAGTCAACAAAGCCCAGCGCGTCCATCACCGCAGCAAACGCAATAATTAACGACGCCCCAAGCAACACACCCAGAATCGGCCTAAAGGAATCCGAGAGGTACTCGAAAAAGGCGTCCATCCACGGCACCTTGCCCTGCGCCTTCGCGCGCTGGGCCGCCTTCACGTCATCGTTGCTCTGGCTGCCACGCGACTGCATCTCCGGCAGATTGTTCATCGCGTTGTACACCGTCGCGACGTCCCCGCCAACAATCACCTGGTAGTGCGACCCACCCTGCGGCACCGCACCCATCACCTTCGGGTTCGCCTCAAGACGCTCCTTGTCAGCCAGGGAGGCGTCGTTGAGCTCAAAACGCAAACGGGTCGCGCAGTGCGTAAAGGACGCAATGTTGTCCGCACCACCAATCCCCGCAAGGATATCCGCCGCCTGCTCCTGCAAGCCGGCCTGCTTGGTTGCCATGTTCACTCCTTTTCTGCATAGATCCAGGGATGAAAAAAGACCCGAGACGCGAAAACGTCCCAGGTCTTGCCCCGCCGAACCCGGCAGGTAACAACCCTGTGGTTGGTATTACGTTCCACTATATGTCGGAACGTTTTGGTGTGCAATAAGCTTGCTCTCAGCTGGGAACCAACGCTCCAGCAGCAGCGCTGCCCACATCGCCAACGAGGCCAACCCGATCAAGTTGCCCATGTACCAAAGGGGCGTCGAGAAGCTGTAGGCATCAACCTCCGGGTAGAGCTGATACGACGGCACAAACAGCACCGCGACGTAGAGCACGTGCGCGAGCTTCCACACCGACGGCACCGCCGCAAAAATCAGCGGGACCGCCAACATCACGCAGGAGAAGTGGTGCGACACCGCATACGGCCCACCCACGCTAATGCCCAACGCGACGAAAAACAGCGCGTGCACATCCAGCCCGCGACGCAGCAAATACCACGCCCCCAACCCCGTGAGCAGCGCGAAAAGCAGGAAGATGACGCCGGTCGGGGCGTCGAAACCTGCGCGCGCGAACAGACCGGACAGCGCCTGGTTCGGCGGGTACATCGCGTTACCGCCGCGGTCGGTGTTAAAGAACTCGTCGGTGAAGTAGTACCAGGTCTCCGCCGGACGCATCAGCACACCAATCGCAATCGTGCCAACGAACGTCCCCGCAGCACGCGCCACCGACGCCCAATCCTTCTTCACCAAAAACAGAATCGCGAACGCTGCCGGCGTGATCTTAATCCCGGCCGCGATGCCCACGCCGACGCCGCGCAACTGCCGCGGCAACAAACCGAGCACATCCACCACGACCAGCGCAAAGAGGAACACGTTAATCTGGCCGAAGAAGAAATTCGCCTGCAACGGATCAATCGCCAGCGACCACGCAATCACCCCCACCAGCACCAGCGGCGTCACCTTCACGTCCAGGCGGCGCAGCGCCAGCCACGAAATGAGCGCCACGCACGCCATCGTCGCCAACGTCCACACCACGTCCATCACCGGCTCAGGCATCCACGTCAGCGGTACGAACAGCAACGCCGCAAACGGCGGGTAGATGAAACGGAAGCCGCTGCGCGTCGGGAAGTCGTCATACAGGTCGGCGCCACTGGTCAAGGCGTTGCCGGCGTCGCGAAACACGCCGACGTCCAGCAACTCACCGCGCGCAGCACTGCCAAAGACCTCACTGAGCCCACTCGCAGCCGCGAGCACACCAACGAGCACCCACACCCACAACGAAACCTGCTTCACCATCGCATCGCCTTACGCCCATGACTGTTGTCTAACTCTGCTGCCTAACTCTGGGCATCTTACCGATACACGGGGAGAAGAATGAACTACACTTACGGAGCGAACCATTCCCGACTGCCTTGAATTGAGGAAAACACATGAACGAACAGCAGCCCATGTATGACAAAGATGGCCTCCCAATCACGCAGCCAACCAACCAATTCCAAGGGTTCGGGCAATACGGGCAGACTGGGCAGTTCGGGCAAGCTGGGCAGTTCGGGCAGGGTTCACCGTACGGGCAACCGCAGATGCAACAGTTCGCGCCTGCACAAATGCCACAAATGCAGCAGATGCAGATGGCCTACGGGCGCGCCGTGCCCCAAAAGAACAAGTTCCTCGCAGCGGCGTTGTTCTTCTTCCTAGGCTCGTTTGGCATCGGCAACTTCTACCTTGGGCAGAACGTCCGCGGCGTCACCAAAGTGGGACTCTTCCTAACCGGCAGCCTCTTTAGCCTGATCCCGTTCGTCGGCTGGATTGTTTCCACGCCGATCTTCCTCGCACTATGGGTGTGGTGCATCATCGAGATGATCATGGTCCTCGTCGGCGGCGGAGGCTACGACACCGACGCCAACGGGATCCCGCTGAAGTAAGTGACACAAGCAGAAAGTTCACGGCCGCCAAGCTGAACTGCGCACCAGATTCCCCAATTTAGAAAGTGCTATCAGAATAACGGCTGGTCAACAAAGGGCTAGCGTTTTAATAGGCGGGAATTTGGTGCGCCCTAAGCCGAGCCACGGGGAACTTTTCCACAGCAGCACGCGAACAAGCAATGCAAAAAGCCCGGCGGTCTGGGAAAACACAAAATCCCAAGCGCCGGGCCCATTCAAACCCAAGCTAGCTTGACCTACACCTCCGGCTTCACCAGCGGGAACAGCACTGTCTCGCGGATGCCCAGGCCGGTCAGCGCCATCAGCAGGCGGTCGATGCCCATGCCACAGCCGGCGGTTGGTGGCATGCCCTGTTCCATCGCGGCGAGGAAGTCCTCGTCGAGGACCATGGCTTCGTCGTCGCCGTGGGCGGCGAGGCGGGCTTGGTCTTCGAAGCGTTCGCGCTGGATGACTGGGTCGACGAGTTCGGAGTAGCCGGTGGCCAGCTCGAAGCCGCGGACGTAGAGGTCGAACTTCTCGGTGACGCCAGGCTGCTCGCGGTGGTCGCGGGTCAGTGGGGACGTCTCGACTGGGAAGTTGATCACGAAGGTCGGCTCGTAGAGCTGGTCGGAGCAGAGGTGCTCCCAGATCTCCTCGACGAGCTTGCCGTGTAGCCAGCCCTCATCCTTCGGCACCTTCAGGCCGATGACGTCGGCGATGCCCTTGAGTTCCTCCACGGAGGACTCGATGGTGACCTCAGGCTGGCCCGGGAACTTGCGCTGCAGCGCCTCGTTGAGGGAAGGGTACATCTCCATGACCTTCCACTCGCCGCCGAGGTCGTACTCGGTGCCGTCTGGAAGGGTGACGGTGGTGGAGCCGAAGACTTCCTTCGCACAGAACTGCACGAGTTCCTGCATGGTCTTCGCGCCGTCCTTGTAGGTGCTCCATGCTTGGTAGGTCTCGAGCATGGTGAACTCGGGCGAGTGGGAAGAGTCGACGCCCTCGTTGCGGAAGTTGCGGTTGAGCTCGAAGACGCGCTCAATGCCGCCAACGACACAACGCTTGAGGTAGAGCTCCGGCGCAATGCGCAGGTAGAGATCCATGTCGAGCGCGTTGGAGCGGGTAATGAACGGGCGGGCTGCGGCGCCGCCGTGCAGGGTCTGCAGCATCGGCGTCTCGACCTCGACGAAGTCGTGGCCGGTGAGGAACTTACGCACAGCTGCGATGACCTTGATGCGGGTCATGGCGTTCTTGCGGGCGTCCTCGCGCATGATGAGGTCTGTGTAGCGGTGGCGGACGCGCTGCTCCTCGTTCATATCAGCGAACGCGACAGGAAGCGGGCGTAGCGCCTTGGACGCCATGTGCCAGGACTGCGCCTGGACGGAGAGCTCGCCACGGCGGGAAGCGATGACGCGGCCACGCACGGAGACGATGTCGCCGAGGTCGGTGTCGGCCTTCCAGGACGCGAGCGCCTCCTCCCCTACCTCTGCGAGGGAAAGCATGACCTGCAGCTGGGTGCCGTCGCCCTCCTGGAGGGTGGCGAAGCAGAGCTTGCCGGTGTTGCGCTGGAACATAATGCGGCCCGCGACGGCGACGACGTCCTGTGTCTCTTCGCCCGGCGCGAGGTTGAACTGGCCGTCGCCTTCGCCCTCGGGCACGGCACGGTACTTCTGGCGCAGCTCGCGCAAGGAGGTCGTGCGGTCGACGACGACTGGGTAGGCGTCGCGGCCTTCGCTCAGAAGCTTTTCGCGCTTCGCACGACGGAACTGTTGCTGTTCGGAGAGGTCCTGCGTTGTTTGATTCTTCACGCTGACCTAGCCTAGTCGGTCCGGGTCAGCCGTGGTCAATTAGTCGTGTATTCGGCTTGCCTCCCACGAAGCACACGGCTACAACGACGAGCAGCATGCCGACGCCTCCAACGATGAAGGCGCGCGCCGTCCCGTCGGAGGCGCTGCCGGTGGCCTGGGTGCCCATGGTCATCGTTGCGATGAACACCGCGGTGCCCGCCGCCCCGCCGAGCTGCTGCAGCGTGTTGAGCGCCGCGGAGCCGTGGGCGTAGAGCTGCGACGGCAGCGAGGACAGTGACACGGTCATGAGCGGGGTCATGATCATGGACATCGCCACGTTGACCAGGATCAGCACGGCAACGAGCTGCCACTGTGGGGTGTCATCGGCGAGGATGGCCACAAGGATCCACTGGGAGGCCAACATCAGCACCGCACCCGGGATGGCCAGGGGCCGTGGTCCGTAGGCGTCGTAGCAGCGCCCCGCAATTGGGGACGCGACGCCCTGTGCAATACCACCTGGCAGCAGGATCAGACCGGTGGCCACCGTGGAAATCCCCAGGCCGACCTGCATGTAGACCGGCAGGATGTTCACGGTGCCCAGCAGGATGCCGAAGGCGATGAACACGCCCACAACGGAGAAGGCGAAGTTGCGGTGGGTAAACACGCTCAGGTCAAGCAGCGCGCGCCCGGTTGGCGCCAGTCGCAGCTGCCTGCGCACGAACAGCACCAGGAACACCGCGCCGATGACCAGGGCCGCGGCAGGGTTCCAGGAATCGCCGGTGAGCAGGGAGGTGATCGTCGATAAGCCGTAGACAAGGCCGCCGAACGCGAGTGCTGAAAGGAGCACCGACAGGATATCGAGTGGAGCGTCGTGGCGCTCGCCGACGTTCGGGAGGGCGAACACCGCGAGCAGCACCGCCACGGCTGGGATGGGCACCATCACCCAGAAGATGTGGTGCCAGGTAAACGCGCCGAGCACGAAGCCGGCGAGCGTGGGGCCAAGGGCGGGCGCCACCGACATCACCACCGCGTTGAGTCCCATCACCGTGCCGCGGCGCTGCGGGGCGACCACCGTCACGGTAACCGTCATGAGCAGCGGCAACATCGCCGCCGTGCCAAGTGCCTGCACCACGCGCGCGGCGAGCAACACCCCGAACGAGGGCGCGGTGGCCGCCATGACGCAGCCGACGATGAACAGCGCCATCGAGGCGAAGTAGACGGCGCGGGTGCTGAGGCGCTGGATGACGAAGCCGGAGGCCGGGATCGCCACGGACATGGTGAGCAGGAAGCCGGTCATCAGCCACTGGGCCGTATCGGCGGGTACGCCGAAGTCCGCCATGATTGCGGGCAGGGCAACAGCGACGGTGGTCTCGTTGAAGATCATCATCATCGCAGAGACCACCAGCACTCCAATAAGCAGTACTGGGTTCGTTGATTTCATAGCCCGGCTTAGGCTACTCCTCGTCAGCAACTGGGGCACAGAGAGGCAGGTCGAGGCGCTGTGCCTCGGCATCATCGCCGTTGATGACCACCATGTACTCACGCTCGGCGCGCGGGGTCAGCACGAAGGCTGGCGGGGTGGCGTCGGGAAGCTGGTAGTCGTAGATGAGGCACTCGCCGGAGCCCAGCACGACGGCTTCCTTCGGGTCCGGCAGGACACGATCGAGCGCATCAGAAGAAACATACTTTGCGACGGAGACCCCCAACGTCTCGTTCGCGCAGCGGATCTTGCCCTCCTGGCCCTCGTCCGGCGTGGCGGAGTCACAGGTCAGGCCGTGCCAACCCTTCTGCCCGGCTTTGTCGGACACGATGCCGGGGTAGGTCTCGGCGATTTCGGCCTCGACGCCGACCCACTCCTCACCGCGGTGCTGCATCCAGTACCAGATGCCGCCGGCTGCAATGAGCAGCAGCACCACGATGGCCGCGATCCACGGCCAGAGCTTGAACTTCTTCTCGGCTTCTGGGCGCACGTACTCGCCGGTCGGCCCATACGGGTAGGGCTGCGGTGGCTGGCGGTAGCCGTCGGTGGCGCCCGGCGCGACCGGGGACACCTCCGGCTCATCGAGGGGTTCACCGGCGACGGCGTTGAGGTAGCCGACGCAGCCGGTGGCGGCGTTGGCGGCGTCCTCGTCAACGTCGAGGCCGGTCATGGAGTTAAAAAGGTCGATAAAGCTTGCGACGTTCGCCGCGTGTTGCTCCTCGGCGTGCTCGGGCGCGGTGGCCGTCGGGCCGACCAGGGTGAGCTTGACCGGGACGCTGGACCAGGCTGGCTGCACCAGCATCCGGGACGCGTCCACGGAGCGGGCCACGAACGCGCCGAGGCCCTGGGCGTCATAGTCATCGATGGCTTCGGCCACGCCGATGAGCAGCTCGCGGGCCTCGGCGGGGGTGAATACGCCGCCGTCGGCGTGCTTGTCGGCGATCAGGCGGGCGAGCGAAGCGCCGGTCGGGGCTTCGCGCAGTACGTAGAGGTGGCCGTCGTCGGTGTAGCCGGCGCTGCGCGGCTGGAACGCGCCCGGGTGGTTCGAGGCGGCAAGCGCCCGGTTCAGGCCTGCGATGTCGCGGCGTTGGTTCTCGGGCTGGGTGGCGTCGAAAAGCTCGACTTCGACGGCCTGGCCTGCATCATTGCTGGCGACGAAGAGCTGTGAGTCTTCGGTGCGCCCTGTGGCTTGGACTTGCTCGGGGGTGAAGTCCATGCCGAAGCGCTCGTTCAGGATTCCAGCAATCAGGTCTATAGGCATGCCAAAGAGTGTAGCGAATAACTCGCCGTTTCTCGCTATGGCCCTCGTCTTTCCGCCCTAGTCCTCGATGTGTTTGAAGCCGATGCCGAGCGGCAGACCAACGTTGTCGTGGAGGCGCACCGTGCCGCCGTCGGTGGCGGGCAGGTCGATCGCGGCGAGCAGCCGGGCGTCGCCCTGGGCAGGGGCCTCGCGCATAGCCAGGTCGCGCACGGCGAGGTAGGCAGGCGTGACCCCTGCGGCTTCGAGCACGCCGCGCACGGTGTCCAGGACGGTCTCGGCGCCGTGTTCGGCGGCGTGCGCCCCCGCGGTCAGGGCGGCGGACAGCGCAAGCGCCTGGTCGTGGGCGTCTTCAGCGACGCGCTCGTTGCGCAGCGAAAGCGCCAGCCCGTCAGGCATGCGCACGGTGGGCACGCTGTGCAGCTTCACCTCCATGCGCAGCCCAGACACGGCCAGCTGGGTGGCCACGAGCAGCTCGAAGTCCTTCTCCCCCATCACCAGGTCGGTGGCGTGCGTGGCGTTGAGTACCGCCAGGATGCGGGCGACGTCGCGGGACACGGCGTCGGCGTCGTCGAGGTGCTCCATCCCGGTGCGCACGCTCACGGCGGTGCGCAGCTCGCCGTGGAAGACCACGTCCACGCCCTCGTTGCGGAAGGTCTCGGGCACCTCCTCGCCGGAGTAGGTGACAAACACGTACGCGCCGAGCAGCGATTTCGCCGCCCGGATCAGCTCGATGTGCCCGGCGTGGACGTCGGCGCCCAGCGGTACGACCGCAATCGTCTTGCCAATCTTGCGGAATGCGCGCCCGTAGGTGGCCAACAGCTGCTCATCACGTACGACAACCGCGTTGCCCGGTTCAAAAGTCACAGGTCTTCCTCTCGTTGCTGCGCCGCGCGGCGCTCCAATACTTCTACTAATCGACGCACCCCTTCTCCCCCAACCGGCTCTCGGTCGAGCGGGCGCAGCGGCGGCAGCTCGGCGCCGTCGAGGGCGTCCGCGACCGCCTCGAAGTTGGGGTTGGCCTGCCGCAGCAGCGCAAGCGCGTCCTCCTGGACGACGCGCTGCAGGGCGCGCAGGTGCTGGGCGGTGGCCACCAGCGGGCGGGCCGCATCCGTGATCGGCATGGTGACCTGCCCGAGCTCCCCGAGCACCAGCGCGATCACGGTCTCCCCCAGCTCGTCGGCCGCAGAGGTGACCCACACGTTGTCCACGATGTTGTGCGCGCACATCACGACGGCCCCTGCGACCTCCACCTCGTCGAGGAGCTGGGCGCCGTGGTCCAGGTTGGTGTGCCAGAACATCTGCCTCGGGCGTACGAACGGCGCGCACTCGGCGGCGGCGCGCTCAATAACGTCAGCGGAGCCCTCGAGGAGCACCAGGTCGGCGGCGGCGATGTCCGCGGCCACGCGCGGGTACGTCACGCAGTGCCCGGCGCGCGCAAGCTGATCACTCAGCGCGCTGGGGCCGCGCCAGGCGGCGATGGTCAGCGTTGGGCTCATTTGTTGCGGCGCGCTAGCAGCTCGGCGACAGAGACAGCGTTGTCACCGGCCGCGTCGCGGCGGCGGCGTCCCCCAGCGCGCGGAGCTGGTTCCGGCACGGTCTCGATGACCTCAGTGACTGGCTGCTCGTGGCGGCCGTGCTCAGGCTCAGGCTCTGGTTGTGGTGCTGGCTCGGGCTCCGACTCAGGCACTGGCTCGGGTACGGGCTCAGGCTCCGGGATTGGTGTCGGTTCAGGCGCCGGCTTCTGCGCTTCTTGTGCTTCTTGCGCTTCCTGCGCTTCTTGCTTCGCCTGGTGCTCGCTAATCAGCGCCGTGAGCGGGTTCTGCGTCTCCCGACTCGGCTGGCTGCCGATGCGCCCGGCGATCGCGTCGGAGGACGGCGCCCCGGCCGGGCGGTCTTCGGACGGTTCGTAGGTGGGCTGGGTGAAGGACTCAATCTCCTGGATGCGGCGCGCCGCGGCGTGCACGGCGGCGGGCTCGTACTCGAAGACGTGCCCGCTCATCTCCTCAATCGTGGAGCGCAGGGAGCGCAGCTCCTCCTGGATGTCGCGCAGCAATTCCTCGGAGGGGGCGTCGACACCCGAGGGTGCGCCAGCGCGCGCGGCCTCGAGCTCGGCGGCGAACGTCTTCTCCCGCTCCTCCTGCAGGCGCGCGACCTCCTCGTTGTCGCGGCGCAGGCGGTAGATCACAATGAGGCCCGCGACGGCGGCCCACAGCGCCAGGATCAGCGAAAGCTTGAGTATGTTCGCGGAGTTGGTAAACAACATCACCACTGTGCCTGCAAGCGCAGCCACAAATGGAACAATCACCCAAGTATTTTTCATGCCCACTACCTTAGCTAACCTGTTCTCCACTTGAGGGCGGCGACACCTCACACACCCGTTCCAGCACTACACCGGCTACCGCCAGAGTGACTCCGCCCAGCGCCCCGGAGACCAAGGGCGGCACGTCCTGCGCCGCGGCCATCAGCACGTGCATCCGGGGCAACACGAAGAGCAGGCACCCCGCGTACAGCCCGCCGCTGACCGCTCCTGCCCAGGTGCAGGCCTTGCCAAACAGCATGAAGTTCGCCGCCATCATCGGGTTGAGCTGGCTGCGATCCAGACCAACCTTGCCCTCATCGCGGCGCTTGTGCACCATGAACGCAACGTAGAAACACACCGCGGCGACGATCCAGAGGCTCAGCGGCACCACCATGTTCAGCGACTCAAGCAGGCCGAACAGGCGGCGCACCACAATGAACGCGGCGGCGGTACAAAACCCGAACACGGCGATCACTCCGGACAGCGGCGTGCGTTTCACAGCTTGCGAACCCCCTGCGGTTCCAGCTCCGCGAGAATCTCGCTGACCGGGCGATCGAGCAGCTTGGCGTGCGGGTCAATCTCCAGCCAGGGAACCAGCACGAACTCGCGCAGGTGTGCGCGAGGGTGTGGCAGCGTCAGCTCAGGGTCGTCGCTGCGGTAGCCCTCGAAGTCGATGATGTCCACGTCCAGTGTGCGCGGGCCCCAGCGCACGTCGCGTACCCGGTTCGCCTGCTGCTCCAGGCGCTGGCAGCGGGCAAGGAGGCTGTAGGGGTCGTCGCTGTCGGTTTCGATAAGAAAGCTCTGGTTGAGAAAGTCTGGCTGCTCCACCCCGCCCCAGGGCGCGGTGGCGTAAATCGAGCTTGCGTCGAGGAGCTCGGCGGCGAACTCGTCGGCGACCGACTGCAGGTGGGCACGCGAGTCCTCCATGTTGGAGCCTGCCGAAATCACCGCGCGCATCAGCGGGCCCCCATCCGTTTACGGGAACGGCGTGCCACCACGGCGACGTCCTCGAAGGGAAGCGGGATCGGCGCGTGCGGCTTGTGCAGCGTGACCTCCACCGCGTGCAGGATGTCGAAGCGCTCCATGGCGGCCTCGGCGATCTCGGTGGCCACCGTCTCGATGAGCTGGCGCGGCCTGCCCGAGGCGATGTCGCTGGCCAGCTGGGCTAGCTCCGCGTAGTTCATCGTCTGGGTCAGGTCGTCGGTGGCGGCGGCGCCTGCGAAGTCGAGCCAGCAGGTGATGTCCAACAGAAAGCGCTGCCCGTGCTCGCGCTCGTGCGGCAACACCCCGTGGTGTGCGTAGACGGACAGGCCCTTGAGCTCAATGCGGTCAGCCAAGGTTGCCCGCCTTCCACGCGGCGGCCACGTCCACGGCGTCGCGGGAAACGGCCACCTCGTGCACACGCACGCACCAGGCGCCAGCCTGAGCGCACAGGGCGGTGACGGCGGCGGTGGCTGGGTCCGCATCGACCGGGCCGTGCTCGAGCCCGCGGGCGGCGCGCACCCCGGTGAGGAAGCGCTTGCGGCTGGCCCCCACCAGCAGCGGGTAGCCGCAGTCCATCAGCGCGGGCAGGGCCTGCAGCAGCTGCCAGTTCTCTTGCGGGGTCTTGGCAAAGCCGAGGCCCGGGTCCAGCGTGATCTGCTCGGGGCGCACCCCAGCGGCCGTGGCGTTGGCAACCAGCTCGTCGAAGAGGCCGAGCACGTCAGCCACCACGTCCCCGCCGTGGTCGGCGGCACCGGAGGCGTTCACGAACTGCTGGGCGCGCCAGTGCATCAGGCACACCGGCAGGTCCGTGCGCGCCATCGTGGCGTACATGTCCGGGTCCGCGAGCCCGCCGGAGACGTCGTTGATGAGGTCCACGCCCGCCTCGGCGGCGGCCTCCGCGGTGGCCGCGCGCATCGTGTCCACGGAGGTCCGAATGCCGTCCTCCTGCAGCGCCCGGATCACCGGGGCCACGCGCGCCGCTTCAACCTCGGCGGGCACACGCGTCGCGCCCGGCCTGGTCGACTCCGCGCCAACGTCAATGATGTCCGCGCCCAGGCGGACCAGCTCGTGGGCGTGCGAGAGAGCATCGTCAACTGCGAGCCACTTCCCGCCATCCGAGAAGGAGTCCTCCGTGACATTGACGATGCCCATCACCGTCGTGCGCCCCGGCGCGGTGAGATCCTGCACACTGACCATTGCTAGCTCCTTATCAGGCTCAAGACCTCGGCGCGGGAGGCGGCGTTCTTCTGGAAGCCACCGCGCACCGCGGAGGTCGTCGTCACGGCACCAGGCTTGCGGATGCCCCGCATCGCCATACACAGGTGCTCACATTCCAGCACCACAATCACGGCGGAAGCCCCCAGCTTATCGACGATCGCGTCCGCAATCTGCGCCGTCAACCGCTCCTGCACCTGTGGCCGCTTCGCGTACATATCGGCCAGGCGGGCGAGCTTCGACAGGCCCGTGACCTTGCCTTCCTTGCCCGGGATGTAGCCGACGTGCGCCTTGCCAAAGAATGGCACCAGGTGGTGCTCGCACGTGGAGTACACCGGGATGTCGCGCACCAGCACGAGCTCCCGGTAGTCCTCCGCGAACGTCTTCTCCAGCACAGCGGTCGGGTCCTGGTGCAGCCCCGCGAACACTTCCTCGTACGCCTTCGCCACCCGCGCCGGGGTTTCCTTCAGGCCCTCGCGGTCCGGGTCTTCGCCGACTGCGATGAGGAGTTCGCGCACCGCGGCTTCGGCGCGGGCGCGGTCGAACTTACTGGTCATCCTCGTTGCTCCTGTGTCGTGGCAGCTGTTTGGTTTCTTCCTCAGACGATCGGTCGGGCCGGTCGGGCCGCTCGTGCTCCGGCAGGCGGAACCCGATCTCCTCGTCCGGGCGGTAGTTGTCCATGCCCGGGTGCGTATCCGGCTCAGGCTTCGGCGCAGGCTCAGGCGCTGGCGCGGGCTCAGGTTTCGCCTTCGGCGCGCCCGGGTACGTCCAGTCGTTCGGCGGCTTCGGCCCGCCGTAGGTCGGGGCGCCTCCCGCAGGTGGCGGTGGCAGCGGAGCGCCGTGCTCCTTCTCCCGTTCTTTTCGACGCCGCTCCCGCGTCTCACGCGACGCCTCAAGGATGGAGAAGCGCTTCGGCGGCTCCTCACCACGCTCCTCGGCAAGCTCGACCGGGGTCTTGACGGGCTCGCGGCCGATCTGGCGGACGAAGCGGATGTCGTAGGCCGGCAGCTCCGGACGGTGCGGCTCCACGCCTTCGAGGAGTGCTTCGAGGTCCTGGCGGCGCAGCGTTTCCTTCTCCAGCAGCTTGGACACCATGGTGTCCAGCTGGTCGCGGTACTGCTCCAGGATGCCGTAGGCGGTGGCGTGGGCGGCGTCGATAAGCGTGTGTACCTCCTTATCGATCGTGGCTGCAACCTCCGGCGAGGACTCCATCTTGGCGCCCGCCCCCATGCCGGAGAAGGCGTCGCCCTGCGCCTGGCCGTACTTCACCGTGCCCAGCGCTGAGGTCATGCCGTACTCGGTGACCATCGCGCGCGCGATCTTGGTGGCCTGCTCGATGTCGTTGGAGGCACCCGTGGTCGGCTCGCCGAAGACGAGCTCCTCCGCGGAGCGCCCGCCCATGGCGAAGACGAGCTGGGCGAAGAGCTCGTCGCGGTTGTACATGCCTTTGTCGTCCTCGTCGGCCGTCATCGCGAACCCACCGGTTCGGCCGCGGGCGAGGATGGTGACCTTGTAGACGCGCTCGATGTCCTTGAGCGCCCATGCCGCGAGCGTGTGCCCACCCTCGTGGTAGGCGGTGACCTTCTTCTCCTTCTCCGAAATCACCTTCGAGGAGCGGCGCGGCCCGCCGATCACGCGGTCCGTGGCCTCCTCCAGCGCGTCCGGGGTGATCACGTTGCCGCCGATGCGGGCGGTAAGCAGCGCGGCCTCGTTGAGCACGTTGGCCAGGTCCGCACCACTCATGCCGGCGGTGCGCTTCGCCAGCGCATCCAGGTCCACGTCCTTGGACAACGGCTTGCCCTTCGCGTGCACCTTCAGAATCTGGGCGCGCCCCGCGATGTCCGGGTTGGTCACCGGGATCTGACGATCGAAGCGGCCCGGGCGCAGCAGCGCCGGGTCCAGGATGTCCGGGCGGTTCGTCGCCGCGATCAGGATCACGCCTTCGCGGTCACCGAAGCCGTCCATCTCAACCAGCAGCTGGTTGAGGGTTTGCTCGCGCTCGTCGTGGCCGCCGCCCATGCCGGAGCCGCGCTGGCGGCCGACGGCGTCAATCTCGTCGATAAAGATGATGCAGGGCGAGTTCTCGCGTGCCTGCTTGAACAGGTCGCGCACGCGGGAGGCGCCCACGCCGACGAACATCTCCACGAAGTCGGAGCCGGAGATGGTGTAGAACGGCACCCCGGCCTCACCAGCGACGGCGCGCGCGAGCAGCGTCTTACCCGTGCCAGGCGGGCCGTACAGCAGCACGCCACGCGGGATCTTCGCGCCGAGCGACTCGTAAATCTTCGGATCGATGAGGAAGTCCACGACCTCCTGCAGCTCATCGACGGCCTCGTCCGCACCCGCGACGTCCGCGAACGTATTCGTCGGATTGTCCTTCGACAGCTGCTTCGCCTTCGACGACCCAATCCCGAACATGCCGCCTCCGGCCTGCATGCGGTACATGAAGAAGAACAACAGGCCGAAGATCAGCACCATCGGCAGCATGAAGCCGAGCATCGACATCAGGAAAGACTCCTGCGTCACGTTCGTCTTGTACTTGTCCGGGGCGGCTTCCTTCACCGCGCCGAAGATCTCCGGCGTGGTGCGCGCCGGGTACTGGGCGCTGATCTGCTCGACGCCCTCGCGCTCTTCGACCTTGATCGGCTCCCGCAGGTCAATGCGGACGCGCTGCTCGCGGTCGTCGATCTGGACTTCCTTGGCGTTCTTGTTCTGCAGCTGCTCCATCGCGATCGACGTGTCCACGCGCTGGTAGCCGCGGGTGTCATCCCCGATGAGGGTGAGCAGGTACAAAACAATAAGCACGGTGGCGCCAATCAGGCCCCACCGCAACACGTTTTTATTCTTGGTCATACAGCTCTTCTGTGTGTATTAGATGTCCTCAGGCGCGTCGGAGTAGACGCGAGGGTGCAACGTGCCCACGTACGGCAAGTCGCGGTAGCGCTCGGCGTAGTCCAGGCCATAGCCGATGACGAACTCGTTCGGGATGTCGAAGCCGACGTCGAGAAGATCAATCTTGGCCTTCTGCACCTCAGGCTTACGCAGCAGCGTGATCACCTCGAGGCTCTTCGGGTTACGCCCCGACAGGTTCTTCAGCAGCCACGACAGGGTCAAACCGGAGTCGATGATGTCCTCGACCACGAGCACGTCGCGGCCTTCGATCTCCTTGTCCAGGTCCTTCAGAATGCGCACCACGCCCGAAGAGGTGGTGGAGCTGCCGTAGGAGGACACCGCCATGAACTCCATCTCACACGGGATGGAGAGCTTGCGGGCGAAGTCCGTCAAGAAGAACACAGCGCCCTTGAGCACGCACACGAGCACTAGGTCCTGCTCGGAGTCGCGGTACTTCTCGGAGACCATGTCAGCCAGCTCTTGGATGCGCCGCTGCAGGTCTTCCTCGGGGATCAACACCGCCTCTACGTCGTCTCCGTAGCGGTGTGGCGCAACGTTGAAATCCTTCTTGTCATACAGCTCGGTCATCGGGTGCCCTTTCTCAAGCCCTTCTCGGTTGGCATCAGTTCATCATCTTGCCACTTTCACGTCACCTTGGACAACCGTTTACGCGAACACGAGCGTTCCGTCGCGCCGCTCCACCCGCACTCCCCCGCCGAGCTGCACCGCGCCCTGCCCCCGCCAGTTCGTCACCAAGGCTTCAATCGCCGCAAGGTGGGCACCTTTGACCTCCCCCCGCTTTTCGACGACCCACTCCGCCAACACCGCCCTCCTCACCACCGACGGCAGTGTTGCGAGCTCCGCGCAGTCCAGCGTGTCTTCGTTCGCGGCCGGGGTGATGCGCTGGAGCTGCGCCGCGGCTTGCGCGATCCGGTCCGCCGTGCCCGCCAACGCCGGGACGACTTCCCCGCCGACGATCTCCTCCAGCAGCGGAATCACCCGGGTGCGCAGCGCCACACGCCGGTACCGCTCGTCCTTGTTCATCGGGTCCTGCCAGGGTGCGACGCCCAGTTCGGCGCAGGCGCCCGCGGTGTCCGCGCGGCGGACATGCAGCAGCGGGCGCACCAGCCGACCCGCGCGCGGCGCCATCCCCGCCGGGTTGCCGCGCAGCGCCCCGAGCAGCAGCGTTTCGGCCTGGTCGTCGGCGGTGTGGGCCGTCCACACGTCGCGGCCCGGGCCGGCGTGTTCGAACAGGGCCGCGTAGCGCGCCTGGCGGGCGTCGGCCTCCGTGCCCTTACCCGTTGGTGTGATTTGGATGGTCACGATTTCCGCGGGCACCCCAAACGCGCGCGCCTGCTCCGCCGCACGCCAGGCCACCTCCGCCGAGCCCTCCTGCAGCCCGTGGTCCACCACCAGCGCCGTCACGTCCAAACGTTCCGCCGCGGCCGCCGCTACCAGCGCCAACGAGTCCGCCCCGCCCGACAGCCCAATTACCGCAGGCTCCGTCCACCCGCGCACCGCGCGGCGGCACGCCAAGAAGTGGGGGCTGCGCCGGGGCCAGAACGGCTCCATCGCTAGAACTCCCGCAGCGCCGAGGCGAACGTGTCCATCGCCCGGCGCGCCTCCAGAATGTCCGAGTCATTCGAGAGCAGCGCAAACGTGTACACGTTGCCGCTTTCCGCAGTCACCGTGCCCGCCAGCCCGGACGTCTCGTCCAAGGTGCCCGTCTTCGCGCGCACCCAGCCACGCCCGGCCAGGTCCCCATAGCGGGTGGCCAAGGTGCCGTCGCCGGCCGCGACCGGCAGCGCGTCCAGCATCGGGCGCAGCTGCTCGTGCTGAGTAGCGTCACTCAGGATGCTGTCCAACATGCGCGGGGTGATCCGGTTGTCCACCGACAGCCCCGAGCTGTCCACCAAGGTGATGCCGCCCGTGTCAAAGCCGTGCTCAGCCAGGACGTGCAGGGTGGCGGAGGGGGCGTCGATACCTACGTGGTCCGCCACCTCCCTGCCGATGGCCTCCGCGTAGACGTTGTCGGACTCCTTCATCATCATGTGCAGGCGCTGCACCAGGTCCGGCGACTCCACGCTTGCCAGCGTATCTGTCTCCGCGGGCGCCGGGCCGAGACCGACCGTCTCGGCGCCCACGCGGTCCGCGAGCGCCTGCGCCACATCCAACGCCGGAGTATGCGAGCGCGGCACGTCCCCCTCCGTCTCCCCGTTGAGGCGACCGCCCGAGAGCATCGCCGGTTCCAGCGGCGCGACGAAGCCGCCATCGATGTCCACGGGGTCCCAGCCAGGCATCATGGTCGGCTGGCCCTCCCACGCCTTCGTGTCGATGAAGACAGCAGTGACCTGCTGGTTTTTGAGTTGCTCGGCGAGCTGCTCGATGGCCTCCGCGTCCAACCACACGTCACCATTCGCCTTGATCACGACCGAGCCCGGCTGCTCCCCACTCACCACCTGCGTCTCGATCCTGTCATCCGCCCCCAACTCCAACACCGCCGCCGCAGCCGTCAAAATCTTCGTCGTCGACGCCGGGCGCAACGCCTCGCCCGCCAACCGATCAAACAACACCTCACCCGTCGAACCGTCCGACACACGCGCATGGAACGTGCCCAACGTGGGGTCCTCCGCAAGCTCCGCCAGGCGCGCCTGCAGCGCCTCGACATCCACCGGGCGTGGCACCGCCGGCACCAACACCGGCTCCGCCTGCGGCAACTGATACGCCGGGGCGTGCTCAATACGACCCAGCTCCTGCTGCGTCGCCACACCGAAGCCAGCCGCGCCACCCACCGCGACCAACGCAACCCCGCCAACAATCCAAGTCCAAAGCTTCACGGCGCATAAGCGTAGCCCAAACCCACTGGGCGACGCAGCCCCGTATGATTAGTACCGCTACTATCAACGCGACTACAAAGGAGCGCACATGGCTGTCGAAGTCACCATCGAAATCCCCAAGGGTTCCCGCAACAAGTACGAACTCGACCACGAAACCGGCAAGGTCTACCTCGACCGCTACCTGTTCACCCCGATGGCCTACCCACTCGACTACGGCTTCATCGACGAAACCCTCGCCGACGACGGCGACCCAATGGACGCCCTCGTCCTCCTCCCCGAGTCCGTCTTCCCAGGCGTCATCGTCAAGGCACGCCCAATCGGCGTCTTCAAGATGACCGACGAAGCCGGCGGCGACGACAAACTCCTCTGCGTCATCGACGACGTCCGCTACGACCACTACCAGGACATCGACGACGTCTCCCAGTTCCTCAAAGACGAAATCGAGCACTTCTTCGTCCACTACAAGGATCTCGAGCCGAACAAGGAAGTTTCCGGCTCCGGCTGGGGCAACAAGGCAGAGGCTGAGAAGATCCTGCAGGCCTCCATCGACAACTACAAGAAGTAGGTCGCTGCTTCTAAGTGTTTGCCGCCTGGGTGTTCCCGGGCGGCTTTTTGCTTGGTCTCTTGCTCAGCCGTGCACCAAATTCCCTCATTTTCACAGAGCCTCTCGACATTTCCCCAGGTCGCTGGGAGTGCGTGAGTGCGGGAATTTGGTGCGCCCCCAGCCACCCTCAGTGCCAAAGGACGCAATTCCATCTCGCTGAGGCGGCGAAACCCCAGGTCACGAAAAAGCGGGTGCGTCCTTTGGCACTGACTAGAACTTGAGGTGGTCCTTCGCCCAGAACGCCGCAGCGCCAAGCAGCGCCAGCAGTGGCACCACGATCGCCGCGATGATGCCACCCTTCGAGCTGCCCTCGCAGTTCTCAGAGGATCCACTTGAGGAGCCATCCTTCGCGCAGGTAGCAGGCGCCCCAACGCTTGGCTCGGGTGTGAGCTCACTTGTCGACGTCTCCACCTCCGGCTCCGAAGTCTGCTCAGTTGTCCGCACGGCGGACTCGGTCGTGGTGGCGGACTCGGTCGTGGACTGGGTGGTCGTAGTGGCCTCGGTGGTGGTTGCTTCGACGCTCACCGAGGTAGAAGGTTCCGTCGAGGTAGTCGTCGGAGCGGCCGATGTCGTTTCGGTTGTCCGCGGCGCGGACGGCTCCGGCTCCGGTGCCTCCGAGGTCGAAGGCTCCGCGGACGGCTCCGACGTGGTCGACGTAGTCGTCGGCGTGGTTACTTCGACGCTAACCGAGGTAGAAGGCTCAACCGAAGTGGTCGACGGAGCAACCGAAGTCGTTTCGGTTGTCCGCGTGGTGGACTCCACCGAAGGCTCCACCGAAACTGAAGTAGAAGCCGAGGCCGAAGGCTCCTCCGAGGTGGAGGTTGGCGTCTCCGAGGTGGTTGGGGTGGTGGACGAAGGGGACGTCGTCAAGCTGGTTGAGGAGCTCGGCGTCGGCTCCTTCGCCAGCAGCTCGTCAAGGTTCTCCTGCGCCTCGTTGACGCGGAAGAAGGTGCGGTCGAGGTCGGCTTGCGCGTCGTTGATGAGCGGCGGGTAGTTCGTGCGTCGCATGATGTTCATGCGGGTCTCGGCGACCTTGTGGTCGAGTTTCGCGGCGTCGAGCGCGAGGCGCGCGGCCTGAACGCTGCGTGGCTTCACGGCGGGCTCGTACAGCGGCGCGTCGCATTGCGGCGGGGTGGCTCCGCAGTTCGGGCAGCAGCGAGGCGACGACGTGGAGGTCTCCGCACTTGTCGACGTCGCCACCGTCGGCGTTGTCCGCGTCGCGGAAGTCGTCGACGTGGTTGGGGTGGCCGACACGCTCGGGGTTGCCGAAGTGGTTGTCCGCGGCGCGGACGTGGTAGAAACCGGCGTGGTCGACGTGGTGGTGGTTACCGGCGCGGTTGTACTCGTCGTGCTTGAAAACGGCGTGCTGGACGTGGTCGATGTCTGCGTAGTCGAAGCCTTCGTGGTTGGCGTGGCAGACGTGGTTGGCGTCGTCGCCGGCGTCTCTGGCTTCAGCTGTTCGCGCAGCTTATCGAGGTTGTCCTGTGCCTCCTTGAGTGCCCGCTCGGCGTTCTTGAGGCGGTTCTTCGCGAGGATCTCCGCCACCTTGTCGGAGGCGTTCTGCAGCTCGACACCCGCAGCGTTGAATTCGGCTGCGGCCTGGTCAACGATGTGCTGCCCTTCCGCCTCGGTGGAAGGCTTCGGCGGCGCAACGTATGACGGCAGGGTGATGCGTTTGGTGCTCGTGGTCGGGGTCGGCTTCGGAGAAGGTGAAGGAGAAGGCTTCGGCGTCGTTGGAGTCGTCGACGTCGTCGGCACGACAGTGGTGGTCGAGGTCTTCTGCGTCGTCGGGGTAGGTACCGGCTGGGCGCTCGGGATGGTCGGCATCGGCAGTGGTGGCAGGTCCGGGAAGGACGGCTGGCTCGGAGACGAAGAGGGCGAAGAAGACGAAGAAGACGAGGACGTAGTCGGCGTCGGCTTCGGACGCTCGGACGTCGTCGAAGTCGTCGTGGTCACCAGCGGGGGAACAGGCGACGGCGACGGGGTCGGCGTCGGCTTCTGGCGCAGGTTGTTGCGCAGGATGAGGATTTCGGCGTCGAGAGGCTGCGGGGTAAGTCCCGGCTTACGCGAGCGACCAGAGACCATGAGCAGGTCGTCGCAGCTGTGCGCGAGTGCCATCGCGTGGCCCATTTCGTGCGCGATGGTCATGATTCGGCTGGTCGCGCCAACTGTGGACGCGAACATTTGCGGGCTAATCCGCACGGTGAGCGACGGCCCACCACCGGTCACGCGGCCGAGCACCGGCAGGCTTGGATCAACGAGCACGCTGACGGCCTCGGGCGTCTTGTGGTCGATGAACTTGATATCCAGGTACCCACCTCGGTCGCGCACGGCCTTGACCCACAGGTCGGCGGCGCGCTGGATGTCGGCGCGGTGGCCGGTCGTGTCGTACAGGTAGAGAGTGTTGTTGTGGATTCCTGTTTCGCCGGCGCCGGGGAACGTAAACCGCGAAATGTCCAGTTGCTGCCCCCGCTTGAACTGCGACTTCAACGCTTTGCATTCGCTGCCATTCGGCTGAACATCAACGTGCGCGTACGCGGGCGCTGTACCCCCTAGTACCAGGGAGAAAGTACAGACTGCAGCAAGGACATTTCGAGTTTTCACAAAGGTTTACTATATGAGGTATCGGCGCCCGTATGCAAAGACGGCTGCACCAATTATCGACGCCACCACCAACGCAAACAGCGCCCGCACCAGGGTGTTCGACCCGGTCTCAGCCGCGATACCGCGCTGCTCTGCCGCCGGGGCTTCTGCCTGCGCCTGTGCTGGAGCAGCCTGCTGCTGCGCCTCAACCGGCGCCTGACCTGCAGCCTTGGAGGTTGCCAGGCCCTGGCGTGCCACCTCAGCAGCGTTTTCTGCCAGCAGCGCGTTGGAGTCCTTCACCTCGGCGTCGGTTGGAGGCTCGTTGATGCGGGCCAGGTCGGTGACGTAGGTCTTGCCGTCAGCGTTGAGGTAGTACGTCAGACCACCAATCGCGAGCACTGCCGGAAGCGCGATCAAGCCAGCTGCAGCCGGTGCCGGGTTGTTCGGGTCAATGTCCTCGGCGGTGAACGGTACATCCTGGTGGTCGCCGGTCGGAGCTGGCTGCTCGACAGGGGTGGTTTCGGCGATGGTCTCCGCCGTTGGGGCCTCGGGGGCGTCGATAAGCCCGGCGACAGCCGCCTTCGCCACGTCCACTGCGCGCTCGCGGTCAGCCGCCGAGAGCTGGTCAAACGCAATGTTGACCAGGTTGCGGTCCGGCACGTAGTGGGTGCCGTCCTGGGTGAGGAAGTACTCGGCACCGTTGATGTCGTGGGTCACGGCCGGCAGCGGGACGTCCTGTGCCTGGGCCATGGGGGCGATGGCGGTTGCGAGCGCGCCGGTCATGACGGCGGCCAGTACGGTGTTGCGCTTCATTAGGGGCTCCTTTGCTCAACATGAAGTCTCAAGTCTTACTTCATGGTTTAGCCCCACTGTAGACGCACTTCACCCCAGCCACAAGTGTTTACACAAAAAACTTCAGTTACTTTGCGCCCGTATCGGTCGGTGGCGCATCCAGCACAGATGTGAATTGCCACCCAATCACCGCGTTGCGAACCGAGTCCGCCAAAATGTTGCGCGGCTGAATACAGGAGATCGTGAGCAGGCGCCCCGGGCGCGGACCATCACCCCATATATCGGCATCACCCGCCATCACCTCTTTCACCGGGTCATGCAGGTCAGTCGCGCGGTAGGACAACCACTTGCCACCGGCCGCCTCGGAGTCGGCGGTGCGCAGGTACAGCATGTCGCCGATATGGATGGTGTGGCGGTCGGAGGAGCCGTCGAAAAGCTGGTCAAAGACCCCATGCACCCCAGCACCCGTGTGACCCGCGACGACCACCAGGTCCTCAGCATCCGGGCCCGGCAGCGAGTACGGCTTATCCGACGCGGTATAGACGCACGCCTTATCTAATGTGGCGGGGTCCAGCGCGTCGGCGCGCACGCGGCACGGGCCGTCCTCGAACTGCGCACGAAGCCCCACCGAGGGGATAAACATCTCGAGCGGCTGCGACTGACCAAGCGCTGCAGGATCCTCTGCTGGAGGCTCGGGCGCAGGCGCAGGCTCCTCCTTGCCACACCGTACCGACAGCGAGACGAGCGCCATGAGCAGCACCAACGCCACTATTCGGCGCACCCAAAACACCCACTGCGGGGGGCGAGTTCGAGGAGGCGTGCGCATAGTGCAAATCGTAGCCGACACACCCGACACTTCCGCTACAATCGCGCACATGCAATCCATCAACGTCAACAAAGTCCCTGAAAACGCCCAGCTTATCGACGTCCGCGAGCCCGAAGAGTACGCCGAAGTCCACGCCGTAGGCGCCACCAACCTGCCACTGAGCGAACTGACCACCCTCACCGACCGGATCGACCCCGACCAGGACATCTACGTCATCTGCCGCTCCGGCGGGCGCTCCTCCCGCGCATGCGAATACCTCGAGCAGGTACACGGCTGGGAACCCATCAACGTCGAGGGCGGCACCATGGAATGGATCGCCAACGGGCTGCCCACCGAGTAGCACGGTTTCATTCCTGGCCAGCAGCCCGATACTCTGGGACTTATGGCCACGATTGAACTCCCAGAGGCGCTGACTACTTCGCCATCGTTCCAGATCGAACGCGTGCGCAGGCACACCAAAGACGAGGTGGAGCGCACCCTGGCGAAGCACGACTCCTCCATGCGCGAGTTCTGGGTGCTCAGCTGCGTCTCCGAGCAAGCACGCTCCCAATCGCAACTCTCCGAGCTGCTCGCCATCGACGCCTCCGACATGGTCCGCCTCATCGACTGCCTGGAGAAGCACGCGTGGGTCAAACGCGAACGCGACCCGAAGGACCGCCGCCGCCAAATCGTGACCGCCACCAAGAAGGGCGGCAAGGCCCTGACCAAACTCGCCGAAGAAGTGGCCGCCGCAGAGGAACGCGCCCTCGACGCCGCCAACCACAAGCAGCTCAAGAACCTCCGGAAGCTGTCGCAGGCGATTTTGTAGTTTTTGCCTGGCCTTGTTTCGAAGCGGAGTGCCAAAAGACGCACCCCCATTTGGACTAGTTATTCATACCTGCAGGCTAGAAAAGTGCTAGAGGTTTGAGAATGTCACATTTGGCATTCTCTCCGCCTTCAAAGCACCAAATTCCCGGTTTCCAGCAGACCCGCGCAGCATTTCCCCAGTTCGTCGGCTCGTCGCCGCGGATCGTGGTGCCCAGCCAACTCCCAGCTAGTCCTCGGCAGCGTCCCGGCGCCGACGCTTCCACCGCCGGTACAGAATCAGCAGCAACACCACTAGCACGATCAGGGCTACGAGGATCATCCACCAGCTAATCCCCAGGCCGGTGACGCGCGGTTCGGGGGCGTCGGGGTCGAGTGGCACTCGAATAGCGTGGACGAGCAGCCTGTCGGTGTTGAGTCCGTAGGGGGTGCAGGTGATGAGCGTGAGGCGGTCTTCGCCTGATTGGTAGCGTACGGCCTGGTACTGGTCCGGTTTCACGACTTCGCGGTCGACCATTTGGTAGCGCAGCCGCTGCCCCATCACGTCTATATAGATGTCTTGGCCCGCTTTGAGGGTGGGGAGGGCGTCGAACATGGCGGCGTTGACCATGCCGGTGTGGGCGGTAATGACGGCGTTGGTGCCGTCGCCGCCGACGGGGAGGGTGGAGCCGAACATGTGGCCTGCGCCGTCGTAGAGGACGTGGGGTGCGGTGGTGTGGTAGACGGGCAGGTCGACGCCGATGTCGGGGATGCGGATGCGCGCCATGATGCCCCCGGAGCCTGGCAGGTTGAGTTGTGCCATGTAGTCGGGCATGTCGGGGTCGTTTGAGGCGGGTGGGCGTGCGTGCGTGCCGGTGGCGAGGAGGCGTTGGTTGTAGTCGCGGGCGCGGGCGAGTTGGGCGTCGCGTTCTTCGGCGCTGAGGTTGGTGGTGTGTTCGCTGTAGGCGTCGGCTTGGCGGCGTAGTTGTTCGTTGGTGGCGAGTGTGGCCACGATTGGGTAGAGCAGCAGGAGCGCGCCGAGGATCAGCCCGATGAGCGAGATGAGGTTCCCGGCGCGTTTGCGGTTGGGCTGGCTCACTGGTCGTTCTCGTCTTCTTTTCGACGAGCCAGCAACCATCCCGCAACGATCAAGGCGAGGGCGAGCAGCGCGAGCCAGATGACGTTGGCGCCCGTGTAGGCGAGGACTTGGTCGACGCGGCCGCGCGGCCCGTCCTGCTTGGGCTGCCCCTCAGTTGTTGGTGTTGGTGTCTTCGGCGAGGTCCCCTGCGGGCCCGCAGGCGACGGTCCAGCCGGGCCCGATGAGCCTGCTTGCTCTGGCAACCCTGGCAGCAGCGGTATCAGCGGCAACAGGCCAAGCAGGCCCCACAGCCAGCGGCGATCCCCCTTAGAGGAGCCTTGCTGCGCGGGTGCCTCGATGAGCACGTCGGCGTGGGTGGCCTCCACGGTGACGTGGTTGCGTTCGGGGTCCATGCCGTTGGTGGTCAGGGTGGCGTCGGCACCTGCGGTGCCTGCCGCGGTGGCGCGTGCGTGTTGCTCCAGCGTGACGGTGGTACTGGCGTCAGTGGCTCGGGCGCGCGCGAGTTTTGCCAGGCCAGACTTGGTCAGGACTGCGCGCAGGCGGTTGCCTTCGCGGTGGAAGGTGACATCGCCTGGGCTGAGTGCCACCCCGTTGATGCGCACCGTAGGCTCCCCAGAGAACTCCAGGTTTCCGGCGAGCGTGAGGGTGAGCTCGTAGTGGCCGATGGTGCCGTCGTCAGATGGGTTGGGCGCCACCCCGCGGACGGTAAAGGTGACGTCCTCGCCTGGGTGGACGCGCTGGCGGTTGGCCTCGAGCGCCACACTGAGGTGCTGGGCTTTCGGCTCCACGGTGCGTGCGGACCCCTCCGTCACGGGTACCACGAAGGGCGCGAAGAAGACGTGCGACGCAGCCTTCGCCTCACTGTCGCCCAGCGTGAACAGGTACGCGCCGGGTTGCAGGCCGTCGAGGGTGACGCGCCCGCCGCTGGTGCGCCCGGTAGCGACGTCGACGATCGCGTCGGGCTGCGTGCGCAGCAACGCGGGGACGTCGAGGGAGGCCAGCGCCTCGCGCCCGGCCTGGGTGCTCATGTCCACTGTGGTGATGCGGGATGCCGTGACGGTGCGCTCCCCGATGGTATCCAGGCCGTCGACACCTGCGGCGGCGCGCAGGTCCACCGTGACGCTGCCCGGTGCCGCAGCCACCGCAGCGGGTGGGCCGAAAACGGGCATGCCGACGCCGGCAACGCCGACCGTTACGGCCAGCGCCACCGCCATCGCAGCCCCTGGGTTGCTCACTGCTGTCCTACTTATGCCTTGCGGGAGCGCAGCTGGTAGACAGCGCCGCCGCCGAAGAGGACCACGCCGAGTGCCAGGATGATGAGCATGGTGCGCTCACCAGTTGCTGGCAGGCGGCCGAACAGGTTGTCCTTCACGTTGTTGACGCTGCCGGTGAGCGTCTTCGTGGCTTCGTCGTAGGTGAGCGGCTGTGGCTCCGGGTTGTTCAGGTAGCCGGACACACCCTTGGTTTCGACGGCGCAGTAGTCGGCGAACGTGTTGTTCTTCTTGATCCGGTTGAGGCCCTTAGCCTTCGCCAGGGCGGCTCCGGCGTGCTCCTGGCCTTCGGCGACGGTCTCATTGGCGGTCAGGGTCGTTACGGTCTTGCCTCCGATGACAACGCGCTGGGCAGCGGTGCCTTGTTCGACCTTCCAGGATCCGTCGTCCTGCTTGGTGCAGGTGAAGATCTGGAACTGGGCGCCGTCGCCATTTTTGTCGCCGTCCTTGGCCTGCTTGTTCAGCAGCTTCGTCACCTCAACATTGGCGAAGTTCAGCGTCGTGGCGCCACCGTCCGGGTCGTCGGTTGGGGTGGTGTTGTGCGGCTTGTCGTCGTTGGAGTAGTACACCTGCGCGGTGTTGTCGATCGTGCCGTTCTCGGGCAGGTCGACCAGCGTCGCGTTGAACTCGGTGCGCACGGTCAGGCCCGGGTTCGCCGCGCGCAGCTCGCGCAGCTTCTGCAGGCCTTTCTCGGTGAACGTCACGTTGATGGTGTTGCCGCCCGCGTCGGGCACGGTGTAGTGGGTGTCGACGGCAAGCGTCTCAGGGGCGTCGTCCGCGGACTTCAGCACCTGCACCAGCACGGGGTGCTCGGCCTGGCTCCACTTGAGGTTCGCCGACAGCGTATCGACGACCCTCAGCTGGTCACCTTCCGGGTTCGGGCCGAATGCCGGGATGGGGGCGTCGATACGGTAGCGCGCGTTGTCTCCCAAGGTGGTGTTTTCGCTGATGAGCGACTTCTTCGGCTCGAGGATCTGGTTCTTCGGGCTGATGGTGCGCTCGTACTTCGCCTCGCCGTTTTCGAATGCTGGGAGGGTAAGCAGGAACGGGGTTGCCACGGAGTGCTTCGCGCCTTCGGCGCGCAGCTCGGTGACGCGGAAGAGGCCCACGCCGAGGTCCGTGAACACGGCCTCGCCGTCAGCGTTCGTGGCAACTTCCTTCGCCTTGAAGTTCGGGTCTGCCTGCAGATCGGCAACCTTCTTCTCGCCGGCAGCGGCGACGTCTTCCCAGCCCTTCGCGGTGTTCAGCGGCGCAGTCTCGATGCGCTCGACCTTGAAGGTGACGTCCTTGATGGTTGTCATGCCGTTGAGGCTGCCGCCCTCACCGATCGGCTCGCCCTCATACTTCTTGATCGTCAGCTTGGTGGCGTGGTTGACGTCGACCTGCGCCTGGGCGACGGCGGCTGGCATCGTCGCAACGATGGAGGCGCCCACCGGGCCGACAAACGCGACGGCCGCCGCGGTGGAAATTGCGAGTGCGGAACGGGAAATGATGTGTTTCATGGTGTCTAACTTTCTGTTGTTGGAGTTGTTGAGGTTGAAGTCTGTGTCAGGAAGCGTCGGGCGCTGAAACCGAAGAGCAACAGGCCAAGGAGCAGAATCCACACGAGTGTAGTGCTGCCGGTATCGGGCAACAACCAGCCGATGGTCGACGGCACCCGCAGCGCACCGTACGTGGATTCGGCGCTGACCATCCCGAGGGTGCCCGTAGCCGCCTGCAGCGTTGCGGTGCCGCGGTGACGGAACGTGCCCTCCGCGGGGATGTCCACCGTGATGGTGCACGTCGCGGTCTGGCCCGGAGCCAGCGCGGCGCGTGTTGCCTCACACGCGGCGGCGGGGATGGTGCCCTGCTCCCCGATGGCGTGCGGGCCCGCGGGGGTGTGCACCGTCATGCCTGCCAGGGCTGGGTCGCGAAGCACCATGTTGGACAGGTCGAACTGGCCGGTGTTGGTCAGCTGGTAGGTGATGTTCATGGTGGTGGCGTGATCAGGCAGCAAGGCGGTGTCCGCAACACTGGTCACGCTGGACAGCGGGGTGCCCGCGATCCGCTTGTTCAGGGCCACGCTGGCGAACTTGTTCAGCGCGGTCGCGGCCCAAGCGTCCCCGGCGCGACTGGTGTCAGTGGCATCGGGGGCGAGCACCTTGAATCCCACCGTTGGCGTACCCAGCTCGGTGAGGTAGCCCTCCCCCAGCTTGGCGCCCTGGGAGGTCAACGCGAACGTGTATGTGCCTTCCGCCTGTTGTTCCTCCACGGTGCACTCGCTGTTGACTGGCACCCCACGCAGCAGATGGGTCTGACCGCTTCGGAGTTGGAAGGGGTCGCGGGGGCCGTCGCCGCAGTTCGCGGTGAACGTATAGACGCCGTCAGTCTCCGGGGCGCCCGCGGCCCGCTTGGTGAAGGCAACGTCCACCGTGGCGCGCGGGTGGTGCGCCTGCACGCCGACGACCACCGCCGGGTCCACCGCCGCGTCGGCATCCGGTGCGTCCGCGGGGACGGCCACGGAGTACTCGTACTCCTTTGCGCGCACGTCCTGCGGCGCGACCTCGTCGACTGTGGCCGCAGGGCCCTTGTATGCGCCCCGCTCCCAGGCAGCAAAGCCCAGGTATGGGCGCCGGTCACCAGCGGCAACCTCCACCTCACCGCGGGCGCTCAAGGCTCCTGCGGAATCCATGGTCAGGCTGCAGGAAGTGCCCGCAGGCACCTCGAAGGTGCGAAGCCCGGTGACCGGGACGGCATCCTCGCGCGGCAGTGGGCGCTCAGGCACGTCCGCCAGGCCGAACTGCACACGCCCGGTGGACAAAGTGGCGTCGCCGTCCTTGCACACCAGCTGGCCGGTATAGCCTGCGGGGTCCGCGCCGTCGAGGTACCCGGTTTGGCGCATCGCTACCTGCAGGTTGGTGGTGCGGCGGCTCACCTGGTTCACCAGGTGCAGCTGTGCGCCGTTCGCCGTGACGTCCGCTTCGGCGCTGGGCTGCGCGGTGGTCACGCTCAGTTGCGCGGGCACGTTCTCCATCGCGATTTCGCGCAGGCTGCAGTGCGCGCCGACGGGCACCGCAGCGCCCGCGCTCCCGGCAGAGACGTAGCGCAGCCCGCCGTCCACCGCGGTGAAGTCAGCCGGCGTCAGATGCAGGGGCACGCCGGGGACGTCGGTTAGCTCGGTGCCAAGCGCCCGGCACTGCAGCGCGAAGCGCATCGTATTCGCCTCGCTGAGCAGCCGCAGGTCCGCGGGTGCGCCCTCGACGTCCTTGCGCAGGGTCAGCGGCGCGGTCTGGTAGGCGTAGCGGCTCGTCGCACGCACCGCGTTCTGCGCGGCGTCTTCCTCCACCACAAACGCTGGCGACAGCGCCACGGCGTTGGACTGCTCGAGTGGCTTGCCGGTGGCGAGCGTCGCGTCACCCCGGCTCACCGACCAGTCCACCGACTCCGGCACCACCGTCGCCTGCAGCGGACCGTCCTGCGTATCCGCCTGCAGATGCAGCGGCGCATACCCACCGAGCTCCACTGTGCAGGCCGCACCCACAGGCACGCCGTGAACGGTAACCGTGCCCTCTCCGTCCACGGTGGCGCTGCGCCGTAGCAGCTCGGCGTCGCCGTCGCGGCACACCACCGTCACCGGGTGTGCGGGTAGTACCGCGTCGAGCGTGTTGCCCGCGGCCTCGTACGCCGCACGCGCCTGACCAGGCAACTCGACCCCCGTCTGCACCGTGGCATCAGTGACGTGGCGGGAGAACGTATTCACGAACTCCACCTTGTTGCCCGCCTTCGCGATAGTAAACGTGTTGCCCGCCTTGCCATCAACGGTGGTGGTGGCCGCCATGTGGATGCCCGGCTCCGGGGTCAGCGGGTTCTCGGCAACGGTGCAGCTACTGCCAACCACCAGGTCATCCTGGGTAATCACCACGCCGTTGCGCACCGACGCCTGCAAGGAAGCGCCCGGGGTGCCGTCGGGCAGCACACAGCGTAGCGACGCCGGATACTCCCTCTGCAGCCACGCCTCCTGCTTCGCGGGCGCGATGAGGTGCTTCGTCGCCGGATCGAACTGGACGTTCTTCACGCCGGTGATGGTGGCCCGCTGGTAGGCGAACTCGTCCTCCATCGCCAGGGTGGCGCGCTCCCCGACCGTGAACGCTACGCCCGGCGCCAGCTCGGTGGCCTGCTCGCCGCCCGGCGCGTAGTGGCCCACGGTGGTGTGCGTGATCGGGTATCGAACGCCCTGGCTGTTGGTGCGCTCAGTGTCCAGCAGGGTGCGTCGTTCCAGGGTGCACTGGGTGCCCGCCGGGATCTCGGCGGCGGTGAAGGAGCGCTGGGCGCCGTCGACAAGCTGGAAGGCTGCCTGGAACGTACCGCACGTCAATTGATAATCGACGCCCACCTTCGGGTACAGCGCCTGCTCCCCGGTGTAGCGCTGCGTGATGGTCAGCCCGTTGCCGGTCGGGGTGAACGTGTTGTTCACCGTAGCCGTGTTGGTCGGGGCGGTGATGGTCAGCGTCGCGTTGTCCACGTCGGTGTCCCAGTTCACGCCGCCGGGCAGCTGCGGGCGATCCTCAGTGAAGGTACAGGTGTTGCCGTAGGGGACGCGCATGGTGCCGCCGGGGCTGTCGTCGACACGCGGGTCCCCGACCTTCAGCGTGACCGGCGCGCCGGGGGCGACCGTTGCGGCGCCCTCGAGCTTGACCGCTGTGACCTGCCCATTGGCGACGACGTTTCGGCTACCGCACGCGAAGTTGAACGTGTAATTCGCCGGCAGGCCGCGCACGCCGTTCGCGGTGACCGTCTTGGCCAGCTGTGCGGTGCCGTACTTGTAGTCGTAGGCGCGGTTGATGGTGAACGCCTCTGCCTTGCCGTCACCGACGGTCAGCGTCTGTGGCTCCACGGACGTACTCTGCAGCTCGTAGTTCTGATTCGGGCCGTCCTCAGGTGCGGGCGTCGGCGCCTGCGGGGTCAGTGTGCAGGTAGATCCCACCGGGATATCCCGGATCAGGGCGTGCCCGTCCTGCAGGGTGACGGTGCCTTCGCGCTTGGTGGCGTCGGGCGTAGTGCAGGCGTAGGCGGCGGTGAAGCCCTGTCGCGTCACGGCCGGGAGCGTCGCCGCCGGTCCGGTCAGCACCTGGTGGACCTCTACCTGTTCGGTGCGGTAGTCGTAGGTGCTGCGGATCTCCACGGGCACCGTCGGCTGCGTGCCATCGGCTGGCAGTCGGAGCGCTAACCCGTCCTGCTGCTGGGTCGCGCCGGTGGCGTCCCTGCTGGTCAGGGTAAGGTACTGCTGTTGCTCGGCCGTGAGCCCTTCGACGGGGCGCAGCACGCAGTCCTGCCCGCGTGGCACGTTATCCAGGGTTGCTGGGGCGTCACCCCGCACGATCACCTGGCGCGCCGGCGCGTTCGTGGCCGGGCAGCTGAGCTCAAACGTGAACTCCTGATTCTGCAGCGCAGGCGTCGCCGCCGGGCCCTGCACCAGGTGGCGCAGCTGCAGCGTCGCTGTCCGCGCGGTGTACTGATTGTCTGCCTCAACAGGGAGTACGTCAGCCAGCGTCACCTTCTTCTCGACGCCCCCTTGATTCGGCACACCGTGCTGCGCGCCATCCCACTGCAGGTCCAAATCAGCGCCCGACACCGCCGGGGGCGCCGTTTCCTTCAGGGTGCACGTAGTGCCAGCTGGCAGGCCGTCGACAAGCTGGGGGCTGCCAGGTGTGACCTCGCGGGAACCGCTCAACTTCACGTCCGGGTACGCGGCCTGGAACCCTTCAGGCGCCGCGCACGAATACGCGATGGTGAACTTCTTGCCGCTGAGCGCCGCGTAGTTGCTGGCCGTGCCGGTGACCCGCTTGTTCAGCTCCAGCGATGCTGGTGCGAAGCGGGACTTCCAGTGCACATTGCAGTTGATTTCGCGGTTCTGCTTGTTCGCGAACTGCACCTCCGCGCTGCCTGCCGCGCGGTCTTCACTGAACCAGATGCCGAGGCGTTCCGCCTCCGCCCGGCTCAGCGACGCACCGTTGTGGGTCAGCCGCGTCGGCGCGTCCCCGGCCTTGGCACCGGGCTCGTAGATGAAGGTGTCCGTCTCGCCGTCGGCGGAAATCGCGCTGCAGGTCCACTCCGGGGAGTAGCGACGAAACGCCAGCTCCTTGCCACTCATCGTCGACAGCAACCCGACAGTATCTTCCGGCACACCCTCCGCGTTCAGACGGCGCAACACCGGCGTGGTGCTCGAGCCAGCGACGGGCTCAATCCAGTTGCGCTGCTGCCCGTCCTGGGTGAAAATCCTGGTCACAGGCTTGTCTACGTCGCCTGTGAACGCCTCCTGCGCCACCGTGTCCGCGGTGCCTAGCTCCTTGCCTGTCTGGGTGGAGATGCGGTTGAGCGCGATCGCCATCGCGAACGCCTGGTTACCGCGGGGGTCCGGGTTCCTCGCGGAACCACCCGAGTTCGACGCAATGCCGATCTCAAACGCCGTCGGCGAATCCAACCCAACAAGGAAGGTGCCGTAGGTGCCTCCGGATTCGTTATCGCAGATGAAGTCGCGCTTCTTGCCGCCCATGTTGGCCCACTGCCACTGATTCCTCTCGACGCCCGCCCCATACGTCTTACGGCACGCCTCACGACTGCCCTTCGGCGTCAGCTTAATTGGTGGGTTCACCGTGCCCGTGCCACCCGAATTGGAGATGTCTACACTGATCATCTCACCGCCAAGCACACTGCCTGTGGACTCAGCGTCCGCAACCATCATGCGAAACGACGGCAGCGGCTGCCCCCGGTACGTAAACTTCACATCCCGAAACGACAACCGAACGAAGCGGTTCTTCTCCGTCTGAAAGATGTCATTCGCAGTGGCGCCTGTCTCCGCAACAAAGAACGACTGGCCCGCAATCTGGTTACCGAACGCCGCACGGCTCCACGGCGGCTGCTGCCCGGCCGACAAACTGCCTTTATTCGACCCAGTCCCCGTATCCGAGGCCTCCACCGTGACCGTGTACGTCAGGGTGTAATCCCCGAAGTGCTTCGTCACATTGTGCGTCCCCGGCTTCGCGATATCCGACGCATCAATCCAACACATCTGGTTCGCCCACTTCTTGGCGTCCCCATCGGCTTTACGGAAGGAGCAGTCCCCAATGTTGACGCGGCTGTTGGTGTCGGCTGCGCTCGCGGTACTTTGGCCTCCGAGCACCGTCACCAGCGCGAACAGCATGGACACGATTACTGCCGCTGTGGCCCGTCGCAGTCGAGGCGGTTCGCCAAGTACTGGCCAACCCGCTGTTGTCATGAAACCGCCCTTTTGCTGTGCTCCAGCTTCTATGGAAGCTTCTGTGGATGTAAAACACCGCAATCGTACCGCCCCCAAGCAGAGAACAGCAATACTTACAGGGCTGTAAGAAACCCCAGGTTAATAGGGGTGCGCGTTTGCTTTTGGTGGGCGCACTATGAGGCACTCCACTTTACCTTGCTGAGCTTTCTTCCCCTTTTCCTGAGGGACCCCATTGGGTCTTCCTCTTGGGAATAAACATACTGCCCAACAGGCTTAAGAACCCGAGAATCCCCATGCCCGTTGCAAATGGAGTTCGATCAAGCAGCTCAAGAATTACTGCCACAGCCAAAAACAAAACCGCTAGGCAGACAAACATCCACTGTCCTCTTCTCACCGCTCTGCCCTCTTCACGGATTGATGCGGCTAGGGCGTAGTTGACTTCGGCGTTGGACCTTGTCGCTTCATTCGCCGCGCCAGCAGAGTCCTCTGCCATTGCGACAATTCTGTTCGCTAAACCAGCTTCGACCTCTTCGTAAGCTTGAAGCTCACTAGGATGAGGCAAAGGAGCAACTCGCATCACGCTCAAGAGGTCATGCGTGACCCTGTTACTAACCTGATCTAGCACCTCGGCTTCTAAAACATCATCTTGTTCTGAGAGTCGATCGCCTGCCGAAGTGCCTGCCCCGTTTGCTTCCACGCTTTCTCCAGATTTTCCGCTGGATCGTGGATACGTGCTTCCCGAATTATCCGACCGTCGCTGGAGCGAGCTATCACCCTGCCATGGGCCATGTTGCGCATCGTTCGAGTGCTCATTAGCCATCCCGCCTCCTTCTCCTGCTAAAGAACGTTTATTGTCCCATAGCCGTTACACTATGACAATTATGCCATCGGCATCCCTTTTTGACAGGTAAGTACAGGCGGCATCAGCCTCCAACGTCCACACACCAAATTCCTCAATTTGCCCCCATCAAGCCCGACGTTTCACCAGTTCACAATACTCGAGCCCCATACGAAATCTGCCCCCCTAGACCGACCTCCCCCGCAGGCTCGAGACACCTCAACGATTAACTCTCTAACCGCCGGTCCGTCCGTTTCAGCCATTAATCCCACACCAACTCCGCGCAGAAGTCGCCCTCTGCATTACTTGTTAGCAGCGCGGCTTTGTACAACAAGCTTTGCATGCAAACGGGCTACCCATGCTAGAGTGTCCGACTAGCGAGCACATGCCAGGCGCATGTGCATCCATCCTTGAGGCCCCCATCTTTTGGGGGCCTCTTGCGTTGCACCTTTATTGAAAGCCCCGCTTAGGGCTTGAGTGCTTGAGGGGATAACTCCCATCTGCAATTCTGTTCACAAAACCCCGACTCCGCGCGTGATGACTATCCCATGCCAAAAATTGAGCCTTAGTCGCCTTAAGGGACATCGTGCATGAAATCCCCGCCAATCCAAGCGCCCCAAACAGAAAAGCAGCAACGGAAAGTCCCACCCTTCCGTTGCTGCCTCCCAGATAGGCCTACTCCCTAGTCCCCGATCTGATCACGACCACGCTTCACGATCAGCGGATCCGGCGTCCCCACCACATCATGATCCTTGTTGGTGTATTCGAACTTGCTCAGGATGTAGCGCATCGCGTTGAGGCGGGCACGCTTCTTGTCGTTCGACTTGATGGTGATCCACGGCGACTCGTCGGTGTCCGTGTAGCGGAACTGTTCTTCCTTCGCGTTGGTGTAGTCGTCCCACTTGTCCAGGGACGCGAGGTCCATCGGCGAGAGCTTCCACTGGCGGACGGGGTCCACCTGGCGGATGGCGAAGCGGGTTCGCTGCTCCTTCTGGGTCACGGAGAACCAGAACTTGGTCAGCGAGATCCCGGAGCCCAGGATCATGTTCTCGAGCATCGGCACTTCGCGGAGGAACTCGGCGTGCTGGGATTCGGTGCAGAAGCCCATGACGCGCTCGACACCGGAGCGGTTATACCAGGAGCGGTCGAAGAACACGATTTCGCCGGCGGCTGGGAAGTGTTGGATGTAGCGCTGGAAGTACCAGGAGGTGGATTCGCGCGGGCTCGGCTTTTCCAGGGCGACCGTGCGTGCACCACGCGGGTTGAGGTGCTCGTTGAAGCGCTTGATGGTGCCACCCTTACCTGCTGCGTCACGGCCTTCGAAGATGATAATGTGACGCTGACCTGTGTCTTTGGTCCAGTTCTGCCACTTCAGCAGCTCGATTTGGAGGGCACGCTTTTGCTCTTCGTATTCGTGCCTGCTGAGGCGTTCTTCGTAGGGGTAGTTTTCGCGCCAGGTTTCGATTGGCGTCCCGTCCGGCATGAGCAGCGCCGGGTCATCTTCATCGGTGTCGTCGACGATCCAGCCTTCTACGGCGGCGAGGTCGATCATTGGGAGTTCGTCATCCTTGTGGTCAGCCATGTATTTAGCTTAACCCCATTGCCCCCGTATCGGCGCTGTTTGTTGGTTTTTATTTATCGACGCCACCCCCGTTTTCCCACGCCCGTCCTAACGAGTAAACCCCGCCACGTTTGTGGCGGGGTTTGTATCAGGGGGTCTTAGGAAATCAGACCGATCAGCTTCGCGATAGCGTCTGCACCTTCACCGAGCTGCTTCAGGATGGTGAGCAGCGCGCCAGCTACGTGGTCGTCAGACGAGAGGAACTTCCAGTTCTCAAGTGCCTGCATGTGTTTACTCCTTTGAGTGTTAAAGCTAGTGGGTTGATTCTCGTTAAGCTTTTGTTAGTTTGGCAGCTCGGTCTTCTTCTGACCCAGCTCACCGAAGTTGATCAGCAGGTCCGGAACGAGACGGAACAGCTTGACAATGTTGCCAGCAAAGGTGCTGAAGTCCTTCAACGCGTCGGTGATGACTGCGAGATCCATACTTACCCCTTACAGGTTATGACATAGTGGGCATTTCGCCCGGATATCTGAATTTCTTATTCTCGACCCCCTGCTGGGGTGTCTTAGTGGCTAATTTTGCACGTATTTTTAGCTCACGTCAAGGCCTTGAAAATGATTCACCTCACATTAGGGGCACCCGGCGCGTGTACCTTACATACATAACACATCCACAAACTTTCAAGTAAGTTTCCCCAGCACATTCCACAAAAGCATAAATACTACCTAAGCTGCAGAAATGCGTTTATACATGTGGCTGCGAACTATTCTTCCACCGTTCCTTTAAACTTCCTGTATAGAAGCGACATCCGAACCATTATTTCGCCGTCCCCCATTTCTGAAAGTTCACTGAGCGTGGCCCGTTGTGACCAAAGCGCTCACCCACCAACAAGAAGCGTTCGACATTAGCGAACGTTCGGTAATACCGAACACCCCTGGCTAACAGGCATCCACACTTACAAAAACGAACAGCCCGAGCCATGTTGACCGGCATACGCCCCTTAGACCAGATTTTTTCACCCGGCTGTAAAAGCAAACCAATGTCGGCGCTATGACAGCTCCTCATTTCGGTGGTGCTTCCACATGGTTTCCCCGCGATCTTCGGAGGCGGGTTTTCCCTCGGCCCGAACTAGTGGCCGAACTTCGCAACCACAACACGTAGCTACGCAGCACCAATCGCTCAGTACGCGGGTCCTCCCCATTGACGACGCCATCAACGACCCTCGAGCGCCAGGACAAAAACCTGCAAATTGCGGCAGCTCGCTGAACAGAGTTGTTGAGATCTCGGGGCGGCACTAGCCCTCTCAAATCCATTCGCGTCGAGGGCCTAAAGCAGTGCGACGCTGGTAGGCAAAAACCGGCCCGAGACAACCAAACCGCGCGACCTGCATCGTTCAACATCTATCTAACGCTTTAAACCCCGACCCACCTAGAACCAATCTCCCGGGGAACTTCCGAAGTGGTTGTCACAAGCCCTCGCAAATGAACTTCACCTCTCGCAGGAAGAAGTATCGGCGTTGGACAAGGCAAAAAGCGCAGCGACTGCTCGCAGAGCACTGGTCATGGCAAAGGAGCATTGGCCCATGTAGGGCGTGGTGCTATTTGTACTCAACACCATTCGCGTCGAGGTGTTAGAGGAGTGCAACGCTGGTCGGGAAAACCTGCTCCAGACGTCCAAAACACGCAACATGCCCATCGCTCGACATCTATCTAACGCTTTAGACCACGGGGAACGCGCCCACCGCGACCATCACATCCCCTACCTCATCCGCAAGAAAGCAGCTTAAAAGCCCTGGGAGCATGCGCTAGGCAGAGACCAAATCCAGGGCATTCGCCACCTAGTGTACAGTTAACACATGGTATCTGCAAGCGAACTTGTGCACGATGGCATCCTTCCTGCCCCGAGGTTTGCCCCTTACCAGCAAGAATCTTTGGGTGACGACAAAGATGCGGATCGCCTCTACGAATGGCACGCCCGAATGTCCTCAGCCTGCATGGAGTTACTGTCTCATTTCGAAGTTATATTGCGGCACTCTATAGACTCCACCTTGGCTGTCCACTTTAGTGAAAGCAGTAGAGGCATTCCCTGGTTCCTTATGAACACGAGCCTGGCCAAGGGACTAGAAGAAAAAATACGGGATGCTAGACAAGACTCAGCCCGGTTCAACTTCGAAAGTAGAGACCAGATAGTTTCTCGCCTCACGTTTGGCTTTTGGACAAATATGCTTTCCAAAAAGCGTGACGAACTTTGGCAAACAGCTCTACACAACGCTTTCCCAAATGCGCGTCGCCCACGATCTGAAGTAATGAGCCATGTGGAGGGCATTAGAAAGTTTAGAAATAGGGTCGCCCACCATGATTCTCTACTGGGCGTTGATATACCTTTCGAGATAGATCGAATATTCCTGGTTACTGGATGGATCAACAGTTCTGCGGAAAATTGGCTTAGGGAAATAAGTAAATGCCACGAAACATATGACTCTCGCCCAGTAAACCCCCTAAACACTGTAATCGTCCCGGCGAAAATAGCGTGGAAAACTTACACGGACACAAGCGTCTACATTTGCCAACCGGGACGGTTCTTCCGAGATGTGTCAAGGATAGCGTTCTATAACAACAAGGAAATAAAACCTTTGGTGCCTGAGATTCTGGAGCGACGAGACCACGTGCCCTGGAACGACAAAGAAGCTCAACGACTCGAGGAAACGGGAAACCCCAACGATAGGATTGTGTCTGACGCAATTAGAGCATCGAAAGCTATGAAGGACAGTAGCGGAAATCCGCTGTACATAGAGGGCGCTTATCAGATTTTCATTCTCTCCGACAAGCAGGATCTCCAGAAAACCAAGAAGATGAAAAGCATCGTCCACCACAGTAAAAGCGGAAAAGGTAGTGCCTATGTTCGGAAACAACGTTACTGCTCTCTCGGCTCTCTCCTAAACGCCTCTACGACTGACGATATTGGTTAGGCCGCATTTCTTTACAGTGAGGACCGAGCAGCATTCTTTGTAAAGTAAGGGACAATGCAGCGTTGCTGTTCTCGGCAAAGCGTCAATCAGCGACATTGTTGTCTGTGGGCAGTCATAGTCATGGACTAGAGCACGTCCAATGGACGACGCCAACAAAGCTTCCAAGTTGTCTGGCCAGACGGAGCTAGCACAGCCCCCCTCACGCCATGTACCGCTCTATCCCCTTCACCGACAGCAGAAGATGCAACGGTTGGCCCGGCAGCTCCTGAAACCCCGCGTGCTGCATGTAGAACCGCTTCGCCTGCTCATCCAGCGCGTGCACAACTACCGCCGCGGCACCGACCTCAACGGCAACGGTAAAGCAGCGCTCCAACGCATCACGCAGCAGCGCCTTGCCGACGCCTTTCCCCTGAGCATCCTGGTCAACCGCAAGTCGCGCAAGGATGATCACCGGAATGGGATCCGGCCGCCCCTTCACAAAACGTTCCGGCGCAGCCTTAGCGACGATGCCCCCAGTACACACCGCATAGTAACCAGCGCCCGCTCATTCCACGTCGATCCATACACCGCACAGTGGTGGCACCCTGGTTTTGCATCGCGTAGCGGTGAAACCACGTATCAAGCGACGCCTCCCCGCACCGAAACTCAGCCCGATTATCCGACTTCTCCAACCGACGTGGCGGGTGAAGAATCCCATCAGCGTCCAAAGCTGAACTCCTTGCCAAAAGAAGTCTCCTCCGCAAAAAGCGTACCTAGCCTGTTGCGACCGGCTATTTGGTAGCAGTGTCGTGACTATCCGGTAGCACAATAGTGAGTATCTGGTAGCGCTGCACATCTCCTCACGTTCATACTTCCGGTAGCCACACCACACGGGTGTGGCATCAACCGGAAGGAGTCCGCTCATGACGGATTACCGCGCGATAATGACGTTGCTGATCAAACAGCGTTCTTATCGCCAAATAGAACAACAACTCGGGTGCTCGCACCGTGCAATCGCACGCGCGAACCACACACTGCGAACCTGTGGGTTTAGCACCGTTGAACAAGTCGCAGCGCTGACAGACAACGAGCTAGACGAGTTGTTCGTTGACAAACGAAGTACCGGGCAAGGTGAATTCGTCCCGATTGACTTCGAAAAAGTCGTCAAAGCCCGCACAGGACGTACAAAGCAGACCCTGCAAGTCTTATGGGCACGCTACACCACCACCCCAGCCGGTCCGGGGCAGCGTCACTACAGCTACGACAGGTTCCGCCAACTTGTCGCAGCACATGTCGACGCGACCGGGCTTTCAGCACGCATCACACACGCACCAGGACACACCATGCAAGTCGACTGGGCAGACACCAAGATGCGACTGTTTGACCCAACCGGGAAACCGGGTGCAAAAGTCAGTATCTTTGTCGCCTCTCTTCCATACTCAGGGATGCTGTTTGCCTGTGCGTGTGCTGACCAACGCCAACAGGCCTGGCTTGATGCTCACCGGTGTGCACTCGAATACTTCGGTGGTGTCTGCCAAGTCGTCGTGCCTGATAACGCGTCGACTGCGTCGAACGCAATCAGTACGTCAGATAGAAACCGGAAGGTCAATGACACCTACGAACAGTTCTTGGAGCACTACAACACTGCAGCTCTTCCTGCCCGCCCGCGTCGACCGAAAGATAAAGCGAATGTGGAAGCCGCAGTCAAAATCGTCACACACAAGATCATCCATGCACTCGATGGTCACCAGTGTGTTGATCTTGACGAGCTCAATGACAAGATTGTCAGCCTTGTCGATGCAATGAACGATGCCACGCCGTTTCGGAGTCAGCAATCAAGCCGCCGGGACCTGTTTGAAACCTATGAGCAGCATCTTCTTGCCGATCTACCGCAAACACCATGGCAGCACACCGAATGGAAACGCGCGAAAGTCGCACCAGATTTCCACATCATTGTTGCCACGGTGCGCTACTCGGTACCGCATCAACTCGTTGGGCGCACCGTCGATGTGCGTATCACCGGCCAGGTACTGACAGTCTTTGATGCAGTTCAAACCGTTGCAACCCACCGGGTTTCACATACACGCGGGGCCTATGTCACTGACTGCGACCACATTCCCTCAGGCATGGATACCACACGCGGGTTGTGGACGAGTGAGTACTTCTACCGTGAAGCCAGCAAAGTTGGGCCGGCAACACGCAAAGTCATCGAAGAGCTCATCGCAGCAAAAGCAATCCCGGCCCAGGCTTATCAGTCGTGTCGCAACGTGTAGTCGATGGGCAAACACGCCAACAAACCCATTTTGGAAGAGGCCTGCCTGCGCCTGACAGCCAATGATGGCAGCCGACGTGCCGTGTCCTATACCGCAGTGAAAAACATGATGGCCGCGGTACGCAAAGAGCACACCACCCGACCCCGCGGGTTCGACCAAGCACAACGCACTACTCCACCAATCTTGCCTGATTCGGCTGTGATTGAACATCGCGATACCACTGGGGCACTACTTGGCGGCGCAGACCAGTTCAGCATGGACAACCTTATGAAGAAAGGAACCCGAAACTCATGACAAACTCAACCCCGCCAATGGATCGATTTCTTGATGAATCTGTCCTTGCTGACTTCACCGCGTTGCGTATGACCGCGTTCGGTAAAACCGTGATCGACATTGCTAATGACCCAGCATTCGACACGTGGACGTTTTCACAAAAGGTGCTCTACGCACTAGATAAGGAAGTCGCGGCCAGGCGTGAACGACGCATCAACAAACTTTTGAAAGCATCCCGATCGCCAAACCTTGATGCTTGTCTTGAAAACGTGGTGTGCACACCTGCCCGCAACATCAACCCGGAGCAAATCAGCCGACTCGCTCATGGTCAATGGTGCCATTTGGGACAAAACATTGTCATCCTGGGCAAATCCTCAGTCGGCAAGACCTACCTGGCCCAAGCATTAATCAACGCGGCATGCCGCAACGATTACTCCGCGAGTTTCTACCGCACGGACATGCTTGCAGCACAACTTGCAGTCTTACAGCCCGATAACCCCACCCGGTTGAAGTTCATTGAGCAACTCCACAACGTGGACGTACTTGTCCTGGATGACTTTTTAACCACGCCGATTGATGCTGCCACGGCGCATCAGATATTTAATATCCTCGCCGCGCGCGAACATACCGGCTCGACGATTGTGACCTCCCAGTTCACCCCGAAAGACTGGTATGCGTCGATTCCTGACGCGGTCATTGCAGAGTCGATTCTCAACCGGCTTGTCGTTGGTGCTGAGATCATCACGCTGGAAGGACCGAATATGCGCTTAGAAGCCAACGAGTAACCCTCCAACGTCTCCGTGGCCCCTGGGTGATCCCTGCGCTACCGGGTACTCACTCAGGTGCTACCGGATACTCACCACGCCGCTACCATTTCAATCTTCTAAACACCTAGCCGAGAAAAGTCCGCAGGCTGGGCAAGCAACTCCTCCACACGAGAAAAATCGTCCATCCCCAACGCGAAGAGTCGCTGATCAGCACGCACCCTGGCAGCGCGCTCAACAGCACTCTCCAGCACGAACTGCGACACCGAGGAATTCGTCACCTCCGCCGCACGCCGCAGGCACTCCTCCTGCACTGCCGATGTACGCAGATTCAGTCGTCTATCCTTCACAGCCATTTCAGCCTCCCAAAACTCTTGTACTCACAATGTGCACACACAAGAAGTCGAGGGCAAGGCTCGTAATTTGAGAGTCACCATCGCCACGGGTGCAGGTCTTCCTTATCGACGACGGCCCCACCAACCCAAAGAACACAATCTTCTCTGAGCGCGGCCTCCCATAAGCCTCAAAAGGGGCATGTTCAAACTCCCCCGATGCCCCCCTAAAAACAAGCACCCCGAGAGACCTTGACGCAACTAAAAGCAATCCTTTGAGAGCCGGTAGCCTCGGGCCTAACGTTTTCTACGGTACCAGATGGAAGGCTTCGCCCGTCGTTTTGCCCTTGTCCGCTCACCGAGCTGCCACAAGCCCAAAGTCGAATCTGATTCACGCGTTACCAAATCTGCTTTCTAGTCAGACGGTTCACTTTCAAACCGGGAGCGAAGACATTACACCGTAGCGCCACTTGTCGGCAATTGGTCGATTGCACTCCAAAGTCCCGAAGGGGCTTGGCCCCGATCACTGTTGATCAGCGCCAAGCCCCGTCAGCTTGTTCGTAACGTCACGCGCTCAGGACGCACTCTCCACTAAGCGACGACCCGTCGTCGTCCCACCAACGCACCAGCGGCGATGAGCGCACCGCCGAGGAGGATCGGCAGTTGCAGGCCGCTTCCGCCAGTCTTGGGCAGGTTGCCCTGGCGGACGTTGGCAACGGTCAGTACCGCATCCTGGGAGGTAAGCTGCCAGGAGCTCGGTGCCACTGCCTTATCGACCTGCGTCGCGACAATTTTGGCATCTTCATCTAGCGCGATCGTCACATTCCCGTTGTCCACCGACAGCGAAAACACAATCGGCTTCACAAGAAGATTGTAAACACCCAGACTGTCTTGAGGCGACCGAGTCTCTACGAGCTGATAGTGACCCGGCTCCAATTCTTCTGACTTGAAGATTCGATTCTCCTTATCGTAAATCATTGGGATTCCATTACCGATGACTTGGCCATTTTCGTCCAGTTTTTGAAGTATAAACTCAGCACCGTCTAGACGGTTTTCTGGCTTCAATAGCTCGTGCGAAACTGCATCGGAAGAAATCTTTGCAATCACAAGCCGAGCTTTTTTCTCTACTTCTGGCGGAGGCACACAGGCCTTCGCCTCCTTGGGCCCAACTTGTACAGAGTTGAAAAGCGATTTGCCGGGTGCACATTCATCTCCAGTCTCGTTTCCTGTATAGGCATCGAGAGAGATTGTCATTTCAACATTAAATTGATGGATGCCATTACTTGTAGCACCAAATCGATTGAGCCCCTTCGGCTGTATCGTTCCACCGCCAGATAGCACAAACGGACCTTGGCCAGTTTGAAATGTCGTGGCGTACGATTTCCCGAATTCATCGACCAAGGACCAAGAAGTCTTTTTCACAACAATCCCCGTCGGCATCGTTGGAGTGTCGACTACCTTACTATAGGCAGCCTCGCGATTTCCTGGGTTTGTTACATTTACCTGGTATTTTACTATATAGGTCCCGTCTTCCTGCTTCTTCGCAGACTGTCCAATCGCTTCTTTGGTGACGTCTGGAACAATTGGTTCTGGTGTCGTCGTAGGAGCCTTTGCCGATGCACCGTCAGTATTGTATGAGGACGGTGCAGTTTGAGCGCCGACTACTTCGACTTTTAGGAGATTTGGAGCCTTCGCCGTCGGGTTCCCGACCTTAATTTTGATTACTTCCGTTGTGTTCGAGTCCACGGAAGACCGGCCACCCTTTCCGAAAGCAATCGATCCGTCTTCTTCAACCCATGCTTGTCCCCAAACAGGCGCTTGGTCTGTAATGTTGAGCAACTGACCGACGGTCTGCCCATCAGGCATCTTCATATCGGTAATATCCACGCGCAGGGGGGCACCACCGCTCGTGCTAATACGTTCCAAGAAAACGCGCTGTTTGTTCCTTCCATCGCTTTGCGCCCACCCACTTTGCAGGCCCCACAGATACCCTTTCGCACCTGGGATGGCAACAAAGTCCTCTGAAACCGTACGGAATGTTTGTCCCGGGTTCCAGATAGTTTTGGCTTGCAGAGTCACGTTTTTTGCAGGCTTTAGCGTTGCAGTAATCGTGTCTAAATTCACGCTGTAAAGACGGCCACTACCCCATACAGACGCACCTGCGACCCAGTATGTGCCGTCATCATCGAAGGTACCTGCGTTGATGCCGCTACCGAGATCGTTGGATGTTGTATTGTCCGGATGATTCTCGGGAAGAAATCCATCAAGTCCTTGAAGCTTGCCCAAATCGAAAACTTCACCCGTATAAGGATTTATCTGCAGTAAGTGGCCTGCGGGGAAACAAGGGTCATCCTTGTGGCCCGTCTTCACCGAAATCCTGGGCTGACTAACAGCATAGAGGTAGTTATCGTTCTCGTTGTAGGCAAGTGCGTTATATACCCACCCGCTGGCGGGTCCGATCTTTTCTGACTGCAATGCACCTTGTCCGTCTTCTACCTGAAGATACAGCTGCGAAGAAGTTCTATTGCTAGAGGCTTGTGGGCTCGCGACGATAAATCGTCGGAAGCCATATTTTTGCTCCGCAATGGAAAGTAAGCGAGGTGGCTGTCGATGAACAGATTTTACATCGCGAAGCTCGCATTTATCGCCGTGCGTAAGTGGCAACACGTCAGCGTCGGCTGAAGGAAGAATCGGAAGATCTTTCTCTACCGGAGCCGCGAGGGAGCCTTGCAAAGTGATGTCCTCGGGTCTGGTTGGAGCCGATCTGTAGGAAGTCCGAAGCGTCACAGTCGAGTCTGCCGAAACCGGTACCGAGTCGATTCGGCGGCCGTCCTTCGTCGGGAACCATGTAATAACCACACGATCCGAGTAGGTCTCAACTTTATTTTCGAGCCTTATACCGTCCGTTTGCTCAATTGGAATAGAGAAAAACACATCTTCTAATCGGACTGAAGGGCTCAGAGTTACTGTTGCACTTGAGAAATTAGAACGCGCTTGAACATCGAATGTTGTCTCGTACGGATTGTCGCCAATAGTCGTGTGCGAGGATACTGGAATACCATCACCTGCGACATTCACCTTGTGGTCCTGAGGCTTATTGTCCATGTCCTGGCCCCACATCTGGACCCGGTAAATACCGTTTGGAGGTGCCACGGGATTCAGGATTACCGAGTCGCCACCCTTGATATAGAGGTCGGTAATACTCGGAATTAGCTGAAACTCCGTGTCGAAGGACTTTCCCTTCGCGTTTGTTTGCCAGTACTTTGCATTCGGAAAATCCAGCGTGCGGTCAACGACGACCGCGCCCTGGCGAACGACGCGGATCCGAACTGGACCAGAAATGCCCTTCGTATTGTTATCGTTTTTGTTCTTCTTGATGGCGAACCTGGTCACTCGCCAGTTGCCAGTCTCATTGATCTTGAATTCAATTTGGGGGTTGTCCCCCAAAAAATCAGGTTTCGCATCGGTAAGGGAAAACTCTTGATCCTGCTGCCCTGGCACTCCAGGGATGCCACCTGGGGCTGCAGCACGTTCCTCATCGCTACGCTGCTCCTCCGCCGGGCGCCCCTTCCCGTACCCGGACTCGGCAAGCTCGGCCTCCGACGGCACTTCGGTGCTCTCGGCGATCGCGTACTCACCGGCATCGGTCGTGCGGATCTCGATCTCAACATCCACCGGCGGAATCGTGTGCAGGGCGTTCAGGTTGAACGCCACAAAACCGCTATCAGCGGTATTCACGAAACCGTAGTCGTAAGGCTCGAGTTTCCGCCCGTCAGCGGTGACGGACAGGACTTCTTTGATCTCGCCCTTGCCTTCACGCTGCAGCGCGAAAATGTTTTCCTTCGACGCCTTGCCGCCGAACTCCCATGCCTCGCCCTCGGGGTCGTTGACCACGATGCGGTCAATGTCGCCCTTGCGCTCGACGGTCACGGGGTTCGCGGTGGCCGGGGCCTCTGCTGGTTTCGAAGCAGATGCAGAGGCCGGATTGGAGGCCGACGCTGCGGCAGGCGCCGAAGGCGTGGCGGAGGACGACGGTGTGTCGTCGTCCATCCACGAGTAGGTGGGCAGGCCGGCGTCGTCGGTAGTGATGTCGGAGACCGCCGTGGTCTCCTCCGCCTGCACGGCTGGGTACGCGCCCAGGCCGGCGGCCAACGCTACCGAGGCAACTACGGCAGCAAGTCCACGAGCACGATGCCGAGCAGGAGAACCTGCAGGTTTGACAAAGTTTCGCATCTTTCTTTCCTAACTCCGCTTCTTTACCGTGTCTCGTCGTTCTTGCTTCGCCGCGCCAGGAACAACCCCAGCACAATCAACAGTCCGCCTAGGCCCGCGGCCCACAGCACGTTCGCGCCGGTGGACGCCAGCGACCCGCGCTCTTTCTCGGGGATGGCGCGGGGGTGGGTCACCGTCGTGACCACGCCGTTGGGCTTCGTGGTCACGATTGTCGACGGCACCGTGGTCGTCACCGTGGTCGGGGTACCGTTCGGCGGGGTCGTGGTGTAGGTGGTGCGGATGGTGGTGCTCACCCGCGGGGGTGTCGACGTCGTCGTCTTCGTCGTGGTGACCGTGTTGCCAGGTTTTGTTGGCGTGGTCGGTGGCGTCGTGGTTGATGGCGGCTCAGAGGGCTCCCACGGTGGTGGGGTGCCGTAGCTCTTGTCCCACTTCATCACCAGGACGTTCTCGTACTCGTAGCGGATGCCGCGCTCGTCCGGCAGCGGCAGGATGAGCAGTTTCGGACTGCTCAGGTGGTACTCGTACTTGGTGTCCGGTGCGGACTCCTCGACCAGGTAGAGGCCCGGGGTGAGGTTGTCGAAGAGGACTTCGCCGCGCTGGTTCGTCGCCTTCGTTTCGATGACGTCGAGGCCGCGCGTGCGGGCGTCGTCAAGCGTGGTTTTCTTTGCCACGTTGCGGCCTTGCTCTGAGGTGATGTCGATGCCCTGCACCTTCGACAAGGTGAACTTGGCGCCGGCGATGGCTGGAGGCTTCTGGCCGGCCGGGACCTCATCATATGGGTTGGTGCCCTGCTTCTTCAGCAGGAGCTGGATCGGCTTATTCTTATCGATGCTCGCCGGGTCCAGCTTCGCATCATTGCCGCTAATTGGGCGCACATCAGCCACAGCGGGCGTCAACGCACCAGTGGCGAGCAACGCCGCGGCACCACACGCCGCCAAAAGTTGGGACACACGCATCAGGACAGAGCCTCCTCAATCATCGCGTCCTTGCGGTCGCTTTTCTTCTTTTCGCGGATAATCCACCAGATCAGGGCCAGCAGGATCAGCAGGGACACCCCGCCGAGTGCCCACATCCACCACTGCAGGGCGGAGGTGGAGTCGTCGAGGACGCTGGCCTCGTCTGGGTCCATGGGTACTCGCTCCGCGTGGACGAGCAACCGGTGCGTATTGATGCCGTACGGCGTACAGGTGATCAGCGTCAGCAGGTCGCGCTCGGGGTCGGCGCGCAGGCTGTCGGTCTCATCCGGCAGGACAACTTCGATGTCGTACACCTTGTACTTCATGCGCTCGCCAAACGTGGATACATAGATGGCGTCGCCGACTTTGATGTCGGAAAGGTTGTCGAACAGGGTGGCAGTAGGAATCCCAGTGTGTCCCGTAATCACGGAGTGCGTGCCCACACCACCGACCGGAAGTGCCGTGCCAAACATGTGGCCAAGACCCTTTTGCAGCGTATCCTCCGCAGTACCGTGGTAGACCGGCAAGCGGGTATTCGTACTTGGGATCACAATCTGGGACATCGCAGGAAACCCTGCGAGTTGCCGCAAGTACTCCTGATACGACGCATTATCTTTTGAAACTCGAGCCAACCATGGATCAAGGATTGGACCGTCTTTGTGGTCCTGGTTGTACGCTCTGGCGGCTTCAATCTCAGTATTCAATTGCGGCTCTGGCTGGTCATGCAGCAGAGCTTCGTAATCCTTTGCCACCTGTTCCTGCATTCGGTTGTTCCACTGCGTAGCAACTACCGGATACATCAAAACAGCCAGCCCAAGAAGGATGATGATAGCTGGAACACCGACGCGCTGAAACAGCGATTTCGCTCCAGGCTGCCGCCTGTGCTTCGCCTTCGTTGGTGCAGTCACAGAAATCAACGTCTTTCTTGTTGGGAAATATTTTGGAAAACTGGGCGGAGTTTTACGCCCTCCGCCGACGGCGTGATGTGGCGCTAAGAAAGCGCGACATCAGGGCCATGGAACCTAGGCGGCCTGGGAGTTACGGCGAGCGACGTATGCGCCGCCACCGATGATTCCAAGACCAGCCAGGATCAGGATGGCAATACCCATACCACCGGTGTTTGGCAGGAACGGCGTAGTGTCCTCCAAGTTGACGACCTCACCATCGTTGTCGCCCACCTTGATGTTCTGGAGGGTGCCAGCGTTCTTCCAAAGCAGGGTGAACTCGATTGGCTGGGACAAAAGCTCGAAGCCCTTCGGGGACTTCGTCTCAACGAGGCAGTACTTGGTCCACTGGTTCTTGGTGTTCGGATCGTTGTTTGCACCGTCGTTGACGTGCAGACCATCAATCTTCACCATGCCGTCCTGGCCAGAAACGAACGTGCTCTTACCTTCAGTGGTCTGAAGCGCCTTATCGTTAGTGACCGCTGCCTTGCAGTCCTGGCCATCCGTGGCACCGTAGACCTGGAACTCAGCACCCTCCAGCGGCTTACGCTCCTTGCTCACCTTCTTAAATTGGATGCCAGCGTAACGAGTCTCGACATCGTTCGTCGGCTTTTTCTTTTCCTCTTGAACATTGTTCGGGTTGTTCTCGATCTGCACAGCGGTGTTCTTCAGGATGCCATTAGCAGGCATCTCGTTGACCTTCGCAGTGATCTTGACGGAGATCTGCTGGCCGTTCTTAATCTTTGCTACGCTAGCTTCAGTGAAGGTAACAACAACTTTCTGACCTTCAACCTTGATCTTGTAGTCGGATGGCTCGAAGTCGTTGCCGAGAACTTGGACGTCCTTCTCCGTGGTTGAAGCCTTCGGGTCGAGAGTATCTTCAATCCGGTAGATGGTGCGCTTTTGACGATCAGTATCGATCGTCTGCGCCCAGGTATCGATCGTGTACTCAACCTGCTGGCTTACATTCTTGCCAGAGTCAACGACAGACTTTTTCGGTTCCTTCTGCTTGTAGTTCTTCGGGTAAGCAACGACGTCGTACATCCACTCCGTGCCACCAGCCTGAGCGTTGGCCTTCGTCATCGGCACGAACACGAGGAAGTCAGCTGCCGGGGAGTAACCCGCTACAGGAGAAGTTTCCTTAACGAGATAGACGCCAACCTTGAGGTCTGACCAGACAATCTTGCCGTCTTTATCTGTCTTCACCTCTGCGAACGGGGTTCCAAGCTTCGCGCTACCCGCGGTCAGCTTTGATGCGGCCACCAAACCTGCATTTGTCGTCAGGTCAGCATTAGTGACAGGGTACAGGGTGAACCCAGCATCCTTAAGGTTTTCTCCCTTGACCGTGGTGTCTTCCTCGCCCGTAGGTGTACCAAGGCTTTCTGGGTCAGCCTTCTTGTAGAGGGTGATGGAACCCTTCTTGGCGACATCGATCGTCGACTTCGCGACAGCTGGGCCGTTCTCCTGCGCCATCGCGTCCTGCGCAGCGATGCCAGCAGAGCCGGCGAAGGTCAGGCCTGCTGCGATTGCGATCGCGGCGGTTTTCTTGAGGGCAATTGTCATTTGGTTTCCTTCCAAAAGAGGTCTCTTGGGGCCCTCAGCGCACTTCAAGAAGTTAGGTTTCTTGCGCACGCGCCAGTGGCCCAACTTTGGGAACGCATTGAATTTAAGCACCCCCCCCCCCGCTTTGTCCAAGTCATTTAGTACGAAATCTCAAGGTTTCTCAGCCGACATATTGACCCATTTATGCAGCGCAAACCGGTTTTATTCGTTGACCATTACATATGTAGCCGGTTGTCAGTTAACGCTAGACATTCTGACCGTCAGGATTCTCCAAAACTCTTAGAGATTCCTCATACTTTCTGACCACTTATGGGGGAGTTTTCAGCGCTGCCGACGCAAGGCCCTTTGCCGCCACAATCATTCCGGTCGACCTCCTCCGGTCGACCAACGCTGATCAGCGCGAAATCAGCAAAATCGCGTGAAACAGCCCAAATTGCCGTGACCTGGGTTGGTCGACGGGAAGAGGTCGACGGGAACGAAATCGAGGTGGAAACAGCGCGAAACCTATGCCGAGCCACACGCAATTCTGTTCACAAAATCTCGAACAAACCGAAGAGCCATACCCCAACCCGAAGCCCGACCAACCACAACGCCACAACACGCAAAAACCCCGGGCCACCCCACCGCGAAAGCGGGGCGCCCGGGAGAAAGCCAGTCAGAAACTAGCGGTTTACATCATGCCTGCCATGGCGTCTGGGTCCATGCCTGCACCAGCAGCACCGGCTGGCTCAGGCTTGTCGGCAACGACGGCCTCGGTGGTGAGGAACAGGGCCGCGATGGAGGCTGCGTTCTGCAGAGCAGAGCGCGTGACCTTTGCCGGGTCGTTGATGCCGGCTTCCATCATGTCCACATACTCGCCGTTGGAGGCGTTCAGGCCCTGGCCGTCAGGCAGGTTGGCCACCTTGTCGGCAACGACGCCTGGCTCCAGGCCAGCGTTGAGGGCGATCTGCTTCAGCGGCGCGGAGAGCGCCTCACGGACGATCTTCACGCCGGTGGCTTCGTCGCCTTCGAACCCGAGGTCGTCGACAAGCTCGCGGGCGGCCTGCAGGAGGGCGACGCCACCACCGGCGACGATGCCTTCCTCGACTGCCGCCTTCGCGTTGCGGACGGCGTCCTCGATGCGCAGCTTCTGCTCCTTGAGCTCAACCTCGGTGGCTGCGCCAACCTTGATGACTGCGACGCCACCGGCCAGCTTGGCCAGGCGCTCCTGCAGCTTCTCGCGGTCGTAGTCGGAGCCGGAGTGCTCGATTTCGGCGCGGATCTGCTTGACGCGGCCGTCGATCTGGGCCTGGTCACCGGCGCCCTGGACGATGGTGGTCTCATCCTTGGTGACGACAACCTTGCGGGCCTGGCCCAGCAGGCTCAACTCAGCGGTCTCCAGGGAGAGGCCGACCTCTTCGGAGATGACCTGGCCACCGGTGAGGATGGCGAGGTCCTGCAGCATCGCCTTGCGGCGGTCGCCGAAGCCTGGTGCCTTGACGGCGACGGACTTGAAGGTGCCGCGGATCTTGTTCACAACGAGGGTGGACAGGGCTTCGCCCTCGACGTCCTCGGCGATAATCAGCAGTGGCTTGCCGGACTGCATGACCTGCTCCAGCAGCGGAACGAGGTCCTTGACGTTGGAGATCTTGGAGGAGACCAGCAGGATGTATGGGTCTTCCAGGACGGCTTCGCCGCGCTCCATGTCGGTGGCGAAGTATGCGGAGATGAAGCCCTTGTCGAAGCGCATGCCTTCGGTGACTTCGAGGTCAACGCCGAAGGTGTTGGACTCCTCGACCGTGATCACGGACTCCTTGTTCACAGCACCGTTGCCGACGGCGTACATCGCCTCAGCGATCTTCTTGCCGATCTCCGGGTCGGAGGCCGAAATGCCAGCCGTGGAGGCGATCTGCTCCTGGGTCTCTACTTCCTTCGCGTTGTCCAGCAGGTACTTGGACACCTTCTCGGTCGCTGCCTGGATGCCGCGCTTAATGCCCATTGGGTTGGAGCCAGCTGCGACGTTGCGCAGGCCCTCGCGGACCAGCGCCTGTGCCAGGACTGTTGCGGTCGTGGTGCCGTCGCCGGCGACGTCGTCAGTCTTCTTGGCTACTTCCTTGACCAGCTCGGCGCCGATCTTCTCGTATGGGTCCTCGAGGTCAATCTCGCGGGCGATGGTGACGCCATCGTTGGTAATTGTTGGTGCGCCCCAGGACTTCTCCAGGACGACGTTGCGTCCCTTTGGCCCAAGGGTGACCTTGACGGCGTCGGCTAGTGTGTTCAGGCCGTTTTCTAGGCTGCGGCGTGCTTCCTCGTCGAATGCGATCATCTTAGCCATGTAAGTTTTCTCCTTGTATTCGTCGTAAAGTGCAGGCGCCCGCGACGGCACGGTTGGCGCGTGGCCAACCTCACCCGCGTTAGCACTCAATTGCCCCGAGTGCTAAGACACAGTTTTAGCACTCTCGCCCGCCGAGTGCAAGGAACCATCTTCGGCAACCGAGGTGACCTTGGAGCGCGTCTTCGAGTACACGAACCACACCAGCACAACGAACAGGGCCGTACTGAACCACGGCGTCCAGGACTGCTCCGTGAACACCTCCAGCGGGCTCTCCCCCGCCGCGCCAGCGATCAGCGCCGCGTTGAGCACGCCGAACAGGGACTCGCCCACGATCATGCCCGTGGCCACCAGGGTGCCCATCCGGCGCGCGAAGTCCGGGTGGCGCTGCACCTGCGCCCAACGGTTATAGATGTATCCGATCAGCCCGCCGATCGGCACGATCACCGTGACCGACACCGGCAGGTACATGCCCATGCCCACAGCCAGCGGCGGCAAGCTGTACTTGCCCGTGGTGCGGGTGAGGGTCTCGTCGATAATGATGAGCGCAACGCCGATGCCCGCGCCCAGCAGAATCAAGCCCCAATCCAGCGAGCTGTTGAAAATGCCGTTCGCCACCGAGGACATCAGCGCCGCCTGCGGTGCCGCGAGCGCGTCCGGGCCTGCGCCCTCCATGCCCTGGAAGCCGAAGCCGGTGAGCATCACCTGCAGGATCGGCGGGATGACCACCGAGCCGAACAGCACACCAATAATCAGCGCCACCTGCTGCTTCCACGGCGTCGCCCCCACGAGCTGGCCCGTCTTAAGGTCCTGCAGGTTATCGTTCGAAATCGTGGCGATGCCAAACACAATCGCCGCCGTAAACAGCGTGTACGCCACCAGCGAGGCCGCATTCGCGTCCGTGCCCGCCATGAACGCGCCAATCAGCAGTGCGCACGAGAGGACCGCGATGATGCCGATCGAGGAAATCGGGGAGTTCGACGCCCCAATCAGCCCCGCCATGTAGCCACACACCGACGCCACGATCAGGCCAATGACCAGGATAAACAGCACCGAAATCATGGTCAGTGACAGCGCGTGCTCGTGGATGTCGGTGCCGCGCACGAAGTTCCACAGCAGCAGGCCAATCGGCAGCATCGACGCCACAATCACACCGGCGACGATCGGGAACGGGATGTCGCGCTCCGTCACATCAACAGCCACACCATCGTGCCTCTTTTTCGACGCCGCCAATGACGAAGCGATACCCGTCGCAATCGGCTTCGCGATCTTGATCAGCGTCCACAGCGCCGCCACCGCCATCGTGCCCACACCGATAAAGCGGATCTCGTCCGCGAACGTTGTGGAAACCACCTCGGCAAGCTCCAGGCCTTCATCCATATGGGCCGCCGACTTCATCGGCAACAGGATTGCAAAGGAAATCACGACGCCAACCAGCATCGCAATCCCCACCGACAAGCCCACCAAGTGGCCCACGCCCAGCAGCGCCAAGGACAGCGAACCACCCATCATCGTGCCGCCCCCACCAACACGGAAGAACCCGGCGACCTCGCTGGCCGCCGCCTTCATGGCCGTCAATAAGGAATAGAACGCCGACGCAATCGCACCAAGAATAATCACACGCAACCCCTCAGAGTTCTCCGCGTGATCACGCTCCGAGCCACCATTGTCCCCGTCGCCAACGCGCAGCACCTCCGCCGCCGCGACACCCTCCGGGTACGGCAAATCCGAACCAGTCACCAGCGCGCGACGCAACGGAATCGAATACATCACGCCCAACGTGCCACCCAGGGCACACACTAGGGCTGTCGTCCAGAAGGGGAAACCCTGCCAGTAACCGACCATCACCAGGCCGGGCAGGACGAAAATGATCGCCGACAGCGTACCCGCGGCCGAGGCAATCGTCTGCACAATGTTGTTCTCGCGCACATTGTGCCCGGCGAACTTCCGCAGCACCGCCATAGAAATCACCGCCGCCGGAATGGACGTGGCAAAAGTCAACCCGACTTTCAACCCCAAATACACATTCGCAGCAGTAAACACCAAGGTGATCAAGCCACCAATGATGATCCCGCGCAGCGTCAACTCACGCATCGTCGAGGCCATTGCAAGACCTTTCAATATATAGGCATAAAAACGAACGGAAAGGATTGTACTCCTCCGGTTGGTGGTACTTTCGACCACATGACACAAACAGCTTTTACCCCAAACCGCGACCGCATTTTCGACGACCTCTCCGCCCTCGTAGGCTTCAACTCCCCACACTCCACGCCTGAGCTTGCCGACCAGCACGAAGCTGCCTGCGCCTGGACCGTTTCCGCGCTCGAGGCCCTCGGACTGGACGTGACCCGCCACGCGACCGTCGATAATGCTGACACCATCATCGCCACCAAAGCCCCAGTCGGCGACGCCCCCACCGTGCTGCTCTACTCCCACTACGACGTCGTGCCCGCCAACAACCCCGACGCCTGGACCAGCGACCCCTTCACCCTCACCGAGCGCGACGGCCGCTGGTACGGCCGCGGCGCCGCCGACTGCAAAGGCAACCTCGCCATGCACCTCGAAGCACTGCGCCTCATCCAGGCCAACGGCGGCACCGACCTCGGCATCAAGGTCGTCGTTGAGGGCTCCGAGGAGCTCGGCGGCGACGACGGCCTCGGCAAACTTATCGACGCCCACCCCGACCTCTTCCGCGCCGACGCCATCATGATCGCCGACTCGGGCAACGCCGCCGTCGGCGTCCCAACGCTCACCACCTCCCTGCGCGGCGGCGCCCAGATCAACGTGACCGTCGAGACGCTGCAGGGCGCCATCCACTCCGGCTCCTTCGGCGGCGCAGCCCCCGACGCCGCCCACGCCCTGGTCCGCATCACCGACTCCCTCTTCGACGAAACCGGCCGCACCAGCATCGACGGCGTCGACTGCACCGCCACCTGGAACGGCCAGCCCTACCCCGCCGACACCTTCGCCACCGACGCCGGCGTCCTCGACGGCGTCGCCCTCAACGGCACCCCCGAGGACAACCCCGCCGACATGGTCTGGGCCCGCCCCGCTCTGACCATGATCGGGTTCACCTCCACCCCCGTCGCCGACGCCGTCAACGCCGTCAACCACCGCGCCGAAGCCCAATACAACCTGCGTGTCCCCGCCGGCACCGATGCCGCCGCCATCGCCAACGCCGTCAAGGAACACATCCACGCCCACACCCCCAACGGCGCCCACGTCACCGTGGACATCTCCGGCGCCAACGAACCATTCGCCACCGACCCCAACCACCCGGCCATCGCCCTGTTCGGCGACTGCCTCCAAACCGCCTACGACGGCGCCGACCTCGCCCTCATCGGCTCCGGCGGCTCCATCCCACTCACCATCACGTTGCAGAACCACTTCCCCGACGCCGCCATCGCCCTCTACGGCGTCGAAGAACCGCAGTGCGGCATCCACGGCGTCGACGAATCCGTCGACCCCACTGAAATCGAACGCATCGCCGTCGCCGAAGCGCTCTTCCTGCAGCAGTACGGGAAGTAGCTGGGTTTCGGCTGCGTTTCGGCTGGTTTTCGGCTTGTTTTTGCTGGCTGTGGCGCTGTCTGGGCGCCTGCTGGGCGCCCCCAAAACCCAAACTGTAGTAACAGGATGGTAGTAATCCCCATTTCGCACAACTTGGGGCTGCGGATGTTTTGTTGGAGTGCATCACGAGGGACTTTGTCTCGTAGTTATGCACTCAGCGCCTGTCTATGC